>NZ_JAYJJS010000003.1:0-277712 GCF_020181635.2 Mycobacterium zoologicum
TGTCGGCAACCCACGTTCACATGTGAGTGAGGCCCCAGCCCCCCATACCGTCTAGTCGCGGGACATGGAGCCCCCTGTCGGGATTGAACCGACGACATCCGCTTTACAAGAGCGACGCTCTACCACTGAGCTAAGGAGGCGGGTCTAGCGCTGCCAGCCTAACGGGCGCGGTCAGGCCCCGTCGGCACCCGGGGCGTCGGCGTCGATCACCCGCTGCGAGCGGACCCGGGACGACGGGCGCCGGCCCGACCGCCGGGGCAGCAGCGGGATGCGCTCGGCGATGTTGCTCAGCGGGTTGACCACCATGGTCAGCGCGATGACGGCTTCTTGCAGGGTGTCGATCGCCGGCTCCAGGGCTTCCATGCCGGGGGCCAGTCGGCCCAGGGTGTCGGCCACACCGGCGAGCTGCTCCAGGGGCCCGTTGCGGGCGGTGAGTTTGTCGATCAGCCCGCCTTCGGACAGCAGCCGGTCGGCCAGGCCGTCCTCGGCCAGCAGTCGTTCGATCAGGCCGTCCTCGTCGGTGAGCTGATCCACCAGCCCCCCTGGCTGCAGCGCCCGCTGCAGGCCGCCGCCATCGGCGGTGAGCCGATCGATCAGACCGCCCGGCCCGGTCAGCTGGTCCACCAGGCCGCCGGGCGCCAGCAATCGGTCAACCGGGCCATCGGGTGCCAGCGCACGGCCCAGGGGAGCGTCGTCGTCCATCAACTTGGCCAGCCGGTTGGCCCGCGCGACGGTCTCCTCCAGGCCCAGCATGTGCGCCATCGAGTTGGCCGCACCCTGGCTGGACGGCTCCCCGAGCGACTGCCGGACCAGTCCGAGCGCCGCGCCGGCGACACCGAGACCGGCGTCGGCGATCGACAATCCGATGCGTGCCGGGGCCGTCGACAGGGCGATCAACTGCTTGGCCAGGTCCATCCGGCCAGTGTAGGGGCGATCCGGCCGCCATATCAGCGGGATTGATTGACAACCAACACACAGCTGGCGTTCAGACATTGTTCACCCGACTGGTAGCAAATTAACGTCATGGGAGCAATAGCTGCGCAAGAAGCCGCACCGGAGGCCAGGATCCTCGTCGTCGACGATGAAACCAACATCGTCGAGTTGCTGTCGGTCAGCCTGAAGTTCCAGGGCTTCGAGGTCTACACGGCCTCCAGCGGTCCGGCGGCGCTGGACCGTGCGCGCGAGATCCGGCCCGACGCGGTGATCCTCGACGTGATGATGCCGGGCATGGACGGGTTCGGTGTGCTGCGCCGGCTGCGCGCCGATGGCATCGACGCCCCGGCACTGTTTCTGACCGCACGGGATTCGTTGCAGGACAAGATCACCGGACTGACTCTCGGCGGCGACGACTACGTGACCAAGCCGTTCAGCCTGGAGGAGGTGGTGGCCCGGCTGCGGGTCATCCTGCGACGGGCCGGCAAGGGCGTCGGGGAGCCCCGCAACTCCCGGCTGACATTCGCCGACATCGAACTCGACGAGGACACCCACGAGGTGTGGAAGGCCGGCGAACCCGTGTCGTTGTCGCCCACCGAGTTCACCCTGCTGCGGTATTTCGTCATCAACGCCGGGACGGTGCTGAGCAAGCCGAAGATCCTCGACCACGTATGGCGCTACGACTTCGGCGGCGACGTCAACGTGGTCGAGTCCTACGTCTCCTATCTGCGCCGCAAGATCGACACCGGTGACCGGCGGCTGCTGCACACCCTGCGTGGTGTGGGTTATGTGCTCCGCGAACCTCGGTGAATCGCACCTGCCGATGGTGGGCAGGGTCAAATCTCTCAGTTCGGTTCTGCCGCTCCGGGTCAGCCTGATCGCGGCCACGCTTGCGCTGGTGGCCGTCGGGCTCCTGGCGCAGGGCTACGCCGTCACCGCCATCCTCAGTCACCGGTTGATCAGCCGGATCGACGAAACCCTGATCGACGCCGCCCACGGCTGGGCGCTCGAGCAGCGTCCACGAGTTGCAGTGGCCGCAGGCGGGGACCCCAATCCCGGCCGGCCGCCGACCAGCTTCTACGTCCGTGATGTGGACCCCGACGGCAGCGTCTGGACCGTCATCAACGACCACAATGCCGAGCCTCGGCTACCGCCGGGCAACGACGTCGGTTCCGAGCCCGTCACGGTCGGCTCGGTCGACGGGTCGGGCGTGCACTGGCGGGCCCTGTCTGTGCACGGCGAGAACGGCCGGCTGATCACGGTGGCTCGCGACCTGTCCGATCCGCGGGCCACGCTGCGGTACCTGGCCTGGTCGCGGGTGGCGATCGGCGTCTGCGTGCTAACGGTGCTGGGCATCGCCGGGTATGTGGTGGTGACCCGCAGCCTGCGGCCGCTGACGGAGGTGGAGCAGACCGCTGCCGCGATCGCCGCCGGCCAGTTGGACCGCCGGGTCCCCGAACGCGATCCGCGCACCGAGGTCGGGCGGCTCACGCTGGCACTCAACGGCATGCTTGCGCAGATCCAGGAGGCCGTGGCGTCCTCGGCGGCGTCGGCGGACAACGCTCGGGTCTCCGAGGAGCGGATGCGCCGGTTCATCACCGACGCCAGTCATGAGTTGCGCACCCCGTTGACCACCATCCGCGGTTTCGCCGAGCTGTACCGCCAGGGCGCGGCCCGTGATATCGAGATGCTGATGTCGCGCATCGAGAGCGAAGCGCGCCGGATGGGGCTGCTCGTCGAGGATCTGCTGCTGCTGGCCCGGATGGACGCCCAGCGCCCACTGGAACGCCGCTGGGTCGACCTGCTGGTGCTGGCCACCGACTCCGTGCACGACGCCCGGGCGATCGCACCGGGCCGCAGCGTCGAACTGGAGGTGTTCGACGGTCCGGGAACCCCGGAGGTGCTGGGCGACGAGCCGCGGTTGCGACAGGTCTTGAGCAACCTGCTGTCCAACGCGTTGCAGCACACCCCGGACACCGCTGCGATCACCGTGCGGGTCGGCACCGAGGGCGGTGGCGCCGTCCTCGAGGTCGTCGACGAAGGGCCGGGGATGAGCGAGCAGGACGTGCAGCGAGTCTTCGAACGCTTCTATCGCACCGATTCGTCGCGGGCGCGCACCAGCGGCGGGACGGGCCTGGGGTTGTCGATCGTCGACTCGCTGACCCGGGCGCACGGCGGCACCGTCACCGTGATCTCCCCGCCCGGCGCGGGCTGTACTTTCCGGGTCACGATCCCACGGCTGGCCGACGCACCGGCCGAGCGGCCTGCTGAGATCGTCTGAGGCTCAGAGCAGTTCGACCAGGGCGGCGGTGATCTTCTCTTGCGCCTCGTCGAGCGACTCCGGCGACGGATTGCGGTCCACGCCGGCAAAGCCGAAGTCGGTCAGGCTGCGGGCGGGAAAGACATGCACGTGCAGGTGCGGGACCTCCAGGCCGGCGATGATCATGCCGGCCCGCTCGGTGTCGAAGGCCCGGCACACCGCCTTGCCGATCCGCTGCGCGACCGCCATCACCTTGCTGAGCACCGCGCTGTCGATGTCCTGCCACTGGTCGATCTCGGCGCGCGGCACCACCAGGGTGTGCCCCTGCGTCATCGGCTCGATGGTGAGGAAGGCGACGACGTCATCGTCCTCGTAGACGAACCGGCCCGGCAGTTCCCCGTTGATGATCTTGGTGAAAACACTGGTCATGGGTGTCAGCATATGCGCCGAGTACCGGACGTAAACGCCGCCGCTGCGTATTATCGACTTCGAGCCGGTACCGGTATCGCGGGTTCCCCACGCATCAGGTAGAGGAGATGAGATGTCGACTGTCACAACAATTCTCAGCAACCCCAAGGCGGTTGGCGCCTGGAATCTCGATACCGGCCAGTCGAGCATCCGATTCGAGAACGGCACCATGTGGGGCGCGCTGAAGGTGCGCGGCTCGTTCGCCGATTTCACCGGCAGCGGTGAGATCAAGGACGCCGAGTCCGTGACCGGGCGCATCGTCATCAAGGCCGACTCGGTCGAGACCGGCCTGGGCACCCGCGACCACGACCTGCGGCGGTCGAACTTCTTCGACAGCGAGCGGTACCCCGAGATCACCGTGGTGGTCAACGGCGGGCGGCCGGCCGGCGCCGACGCTGTTGCGCTGGACGCCGAACTGACCGTCAAGGGCATCACCGGACCGTTGCCGCTGCGGGTCGACATCACCCCGCTCGACGACGGCGTCGTCCGGCTGACCACCGAGGCGACGGTCACCCGCAAACAGTTCGCGGTGGAGGGCAATTTCCTGGGCATGGTCGGTAACAAGACCAAGCTGCGGGCCAGCCTGGTGTTCCGGCACGCCTGACCCGGCGAATTACCTATCCGCGTCCGTGTAGCGGATGATGCCGCGAATGTTCTTGCCGTCCAGCATGTCCTGGTAGCCCTCGTTGATCTGCTCCAGCTTGTACTGGCGGGTCACCATGTCGTCCAGGTTCAACTTGCCGGCCTTGTACATCGACAGCAGCTGCGGGATGTCGTACTGCGGGTTGCCGCCGCCGAAGATGGTGCCCTGCAAGTTCTTCTGCAGCAGCGTCAGCATCGCCAGATTGAGCGTGACCTGGTTCTCCAGCACGCTGCCCATCGCGGTGAGCACGCAGGTGCCGCCCTTGGCGGTCAGGACCAGGTAGTTGTCGATGTCGGCGCCGTGCACCTCGCCGACGGTGACGATCACCTTGCGGGCCATCAGGCCCTGGGTGACCTCCATCATGCCGCCCATCGCGGCGAAGATCTCCGGGTAGACGTGGGTGGCGCCGAACTTCAGCGCCTGGTCGCGCTTCCAGTCCACCGGGTCGATGACGAAGATGTTGCGGGCACCGGCGGCCACCGCACCCTGCAGGGCCGACATGCCCACGCCGCCGACGCCGACGATCGCGACGTCCTCACCCGGGCGGATGTTGGCGCTGCGGACCGCCGAGCCGTAGCCGGTGGTGACGCCGCAGCCCACCAGGCAGGCCACCTCGAACGGGATCGACGGGTCGATCTTCACCACCGAGGTCTTGTGCACCACCATGTACGGCGAGAAGGTGCCCAGCAACGTCATCGGGTAGACGCCCTGGCCGTTGGCCGTGACCCGGAAGGTGCCGTCGCTGACCGCCACGCCGTTGAGCAGTCCGGCGCCCAGGTCGCACAGATTGCGCATCCCGGCCTGACACGAAGGGCATTCGCCGCAGGACGGGATGAACGACAGCACCACGTGGTCGCCGACGGCGATGTTCTCGACGCCCGGGCCGACCTCGGTGACGATGCCGGCGCCCTCATGCCCGCCGAGCACCGGGAAGCCGGCCATCGGGATCCCACCGGTCATCAGGTGGTGGTCGGAGTGGCACATCCCGGCAGCTTCCAGCTGGATCTTGACCTCGTCTTTGCGGGGGTCACCGATCTCGATCTCCTCGACCGACCACGGCTTGTTGAACTCCCAGAGCAGCGCACCCTTTGTCTTCACCGTTTACCTGCTTTCGTTTCGAATATTCGGCTGGCGAAGGACCCCGGTCCGGCCGGAGCGTGACGCAGCCCACTGCATTCATCCGAAGCCTATAGCCCGTCACAGCCCGGGGGAAGGCTCACTTCAACCAACCGTCTGATTGGCCGCCAAACCCGGCCGGTGTGACGGCGTCAGCCGTGATAGGCCACCTGCAGGTCTTTGACCCCGTTGATCCACCCGGACCGGAGGCGTTGCGGTTCCGCCAGTTTGGTGATGTCGGGTAGTTGGCCGGCGATCTCGTCGAAGATCAGCCGGATCTCCATGCGGGCGAGGTTGGCCCCGATGCAATAGTGCGTGCCCTGCCCGCCGAACGCCAGGTGCGGGTTGGGGTCGCGCAGGATGTCGAAGCTGAACGGCCGGTCGAACACCTCTTCGTCGAAGTTGGCCGAACTGTAGAACAGGCCCGCGCGCTGACCCGCCCCGATGGCCACCCCGCCGACCTCGGTGTCGACCTTGGCGGTGCGCTGGAAGCAGTGCACCGGGGTCGCCCAGCGCACGATCTCATCCACAGCGGTCTCGGGGCGACGGCTCTTGTAGAGCTCCCACTGGTCGGGGTTCTCGGCGAACGCGTTGATGCCGTGCGTGATCGCGTTACGGGTGGTCTCGTTGCCGGCCACCGCCAGCAGGATCACGAAGAAGGCGAATTCGGTCTCGCCCAACGATTCTCCGTCGAGGTCGGCCTGGACCAGCTTGGTGACGATGTCGTCGGCCGGGCACTTCCGGCGCTGCTCGGCCATGGTGTAGGCGTAGCCCATCAACTCGGCGTTGGCCATGGCCGGATCGGCGTCGAAGTCCGGGTCGTCGGTGTTCATGATCGAGTTGGTCCAGGTGAACAGCTTCTCCCGGTCGGATTCGGGCACCCCGATCAGGTCGGCGATCGCCAATAGTGGCAGCTGCATCGCGATGTCGTCGACGAAGTTGCCGCTGTCCTTTTCAGCTGCCGCGGAAACGATCTCGCGGGCCGAGTGCGCGAGCTTCTCCTCCAGCACGGCCACCGACCGCGGGGTGAACAGCCGCGACACCAGCTTGCGCAGCCGGGTGTGCTCGGGCGGGTCGTGATTGATCAGCAGCGCCTTGGTCAGCTCCAGCTGGTCGGCGGTGATGCCTTCGGGCAGCCGCATCACCGCGCCCTTGACGTTGGTGGACCAGACGTCGCTGTCGCGGGAGATCTCCCGGATGTGCTGGTGCTTGCTGATCACCCAGTAGCCGTTGTCGCCGAAGATGTTTCCGTCGGTGGGCTGGGAGTTCCACCACACCGGGGCGGTCCGGCGCAGCTGGGCGAACTCGGCGACCGGCATACCTGCCAGCAGCACATCGGGATCGGTGAAGTCGAACCCGGCGCCGAAGGGACAGCCGGACTGAGTTGATGTCATCGAAGAACTCCTCGGATTATCAAGGGCGGCAAATTCACATCGGTCATGGGCAGCAATATCATCCGGTCTTGTGAGGCACGTCGGTGACCAGCCCGCCGTCCATGACGAACTCCGAGCCGGTGGCGTAAGAGGATTCGTCACTGGCCAGGAACACCACGAAGGTGGCGACTTCGTCGGCCTCCCCGGGCCGGCCGAGCGGGATCGTGACCATGTCCTCGGGCAGATGCTCGGTCATCGGGGTGCGGATGAAACCGGGGTGCAGCGAATTGACGCGAATGTTGTGGCGGGCGAGCTCCAGAGCGGCGGATTTCGTCAGTCCGCGCACGGCCCATTTCGACGCCACGTAGGGGTGCACCATCGGCGCCCCGCGCAGGCCCTCGATCGAGGACACATTGATGATCGACCCGCCGCCGGCCGCGATCATCGAATCGATGGCGGCGCGCATACCCAGGAATGTGCCGTTGAGGTTGACGTCGATGACGTTGTGCCACTGGGCGAGATCGAATTTGCGTAGCTGTCCCAGTGCGACGGTGCCAGCGTTGTTGACCAAGACGTTGAGCTTCCCGTACGTCTCGACCGCGGCCCCGACCGCGGCGGCCCACTGATCCGGGTCCCGGACGTCGAGATGCACGTAGCGCGCGGCATCACCGAGTTCTGCCGCCAGAGCGGCGCCCTCTTCGTCGAGCACATCGCCGATGACCACTTTGGCGCCCTCGGCGACCAACATTCGAGCGTCGGCTGCGCCCATGCCGCGGGCTCCTCCGCTGATCAGAGCGACCTTCTCGGCTACACGTCCCATGCGCATTTCGCCTTTCCGTGGTGGTGGTTGTCTGGTGCGACTCAGGTGCGGGCCGTCGTGATGACGGCGGGAGCGCCCACGAGCGGCAGGTCCAGGGTGGTGACGATGCCCGCCGGTGCCGCGACGACGGCGGGCACCGCGTTGACGACCCGACCGACTCCCGCGGCGATCGCGGCGTAGTTGTGGTCGCCGTGCCGGCTGGTCGGGCAGATGTCGACGGCATAGGACGGTTCGCCGGTGATCTCCACCCGGTAGGAGCCGCCCGGCTGTGCCGGCTGCGCCCAGTCCGGCCGCAGGTCGCTGCGCAGCCGGGTGACGTGCTCCACCACGATCAGTGGGTGGCCGTCAACGATGCCGTTGATCTCGAATTTGAGTGCTGCGACACCGCCTTTGGGGATGTGCCCGGCGGCGATATCGAAGGCCTCCGGCGCCGGCTCGCGTTCGCTGGAGTCGGTGATGGCGTCCAGGGTCACGCCCAACCCGGCGGCCAGCTCCCGGATCGTCGCGCCCCACGCGATGCTCAGAATGCCGGGCTGCAGCAGCATCGGCACGTCGTCGGGTGAACTGCCGAAGCCCATCACGTCGAACATGACCTCGGCGCCGTCGTAGGTCGCGTAGTCGGCGATCTCCAGGCAGCGGATCTGTTCGATGCTCTGGCAGGTGCTGGCGAAGGCCAGCGGCACCAGGTCGGTGATGAAACCGGGATCGACGCCGTTGACGTACACGCTCGAATTACCCTGCCGCGCAGCATCTTCGATGGGCGCGATGAACTTGTCCGGGATGACACCCCAGGGGTACTGCAACACCCCCGGGGCGGTCCCGATGACGTTGATGCCGGCGGCCAGCAGCCGGCAGACGTCCTTGATCGCGTCGGGTAGCCGGGTGTCACCCATCGCGCAGTAGACCACGGCGTCCGGTCCGGCGCCGATGATCGCCGCGAAGTCGTCGGTGGCGGCGACGCCGGTGTGGACGTCGACACCGGCGAGTTCGCCGGCATCGCGGCCCACCTTGGCCGGCGTCGACACCCATACGCCGGTGAGTTCGTAAGCGGGATTGGTGATCAGCCCACGCAGGGCGATGCGCCCGGCGTTGCCGGTGCCGATCAGGGCGACGCGGATGGCCACGAGTCCTCCTGGAGTGGGTGGTGCGTTACCAGAGCGGCGCCGGAGACTTACCCAGTGGGTAGTAGCCGGGCAGCGTCTCACCGGCCAGGCTGCGCTCAATGCGCTTCTGCATGCCCTTCGAAAGCTTGCCGGCCTTCATCAGGTCCATGTACAGCGCCGAGACATGACCGAAGTCGAAGAAGTCCCGCTGCCAGGAGATCTTGGCTTCGTCATCCAGCCGAAACCAGCTACCGCCGATCCCGTAGATCTCCGCCTGCGACCCGTCTGCGTCAGTGGCGACCTGTTTCCAGAATCCGACGATCTCGCCCTGCTTGTCGTCGATGAGCACCTTCTGGTACGGATACTGCCAGTTGTCCAGGCCATCCATTTCCAATCCCAGTGCGATGTCGCGGATCTCATCGATCCCGACGCACATCACGTCTTCCTTGGGGCCGATGTTCCAGCCGTAGGTGGCGTCGTCGGCATAGAAGTCGGCCAGTGGCCGCCAGTCGCCGGCCGCTTCGGCGTCACGATTGGCCTGTAGCCAGCGCTCGACCCAGGCGTCGAGTTCGTCTCGGGGGAAGGCAGGCATCTTTCAATCCTCTTTCTCGTGAATGGACAAAGCTCTGGTGGGACAGGCTCGCACGGCGTTCTCGATCTGGCGCCGGTCTTCGTCGGGCGGCTCGGCATCGAGGATCTCGACCTTGCCGTGCTTGGGCACCCGGAAGTAGTCCGGTGCCTCCAGTTCGCACATGGCGTGGCCCTGGCACAGGTCCAGGTCGGCCTTGACGACGTACTTACCCATGTTGGTGTCCTCCTGCCCCTATGCGGTGCGGCGGCGGTAGCGCACCCTGGCCGGCCGGGCCAACTGCACCACCATCTTGGAGTGGTCGTTGCGGTAGGTCTCCGGCGGCTGCGCCATCTCGAACTCATATTCGCGCAGCAGAATCGAGAAGATCGCCTTGATCTGCATGGTGGCGAACGCCGAGCCCACACAACGGTGCCGGCCGCCCCCGAACGGAATCCAGTTCCACCGGTGTATGACATCTTCCTCGCGCGGCTCGTTGTAGCGCTCCGGGATGAACTCGTCGGGGTTCGGGAAGGACTCGGCAATCCGATTGGAGACCGCCGGCGAAGCCGCGACCATGTCGCCTTCATGGATCGGATAGCCGCAGACCTCGAACTCGCCATTGGACACCCGCATCAGGATGATCAGCGGCGGGTGCAGCCGCAGAGTCTCCTTGAGCACGTTCTCCAGGTTCGGGATCTGGCGCAGCGCATTGAAACTCACCTCGCTGCCGTCGGCGTAGAGTTCGTCGAGTTCTTTGACCACCTCCGCGCGGATCTCGGGATGGCGCAGCAGTTCGATCATCGTCCACGACGAGGTGCCCGAGCTGGTGTGATGCCCGGCGAACATGATCGAGATGATCATCCCGGTGATCTCGTCGGCGGTGAACCGCGGGTTGCCGTCCTCGTCGGGGATCGAGATCATCACGTCGATCATGTCCCGGCGCCGTTTGTCGGTCTCCGGGTTGGCGATTCGGCCGTTCATGATGCCCTGCACCAGCTCGACCAGCTTGACCCGGGCCGCGTCGCGGCGCCGGAAGCTCTCGATCGGCAGGTACGGGTCGACGTAGCACAGTGGGTCGGTGCCGCGCTCCAGGTCGTAGTAGGCCTCGGCGAAGCGGCCGTCGAGTTCGTCGCGGAACTTCTTGCCGACCAGACACGCTGTGGAGGTGTAGATGGTCAGCTCGGCGAAGAACTCCAGTAGATCGATCTCTCCGCTCTCGCCCCAGCCTTCGATCATCTGGCGCACCTCGTGCTCGATGGTGCTGGCGTGCCGCTTCATGTGGTCACCGCGAAGGGCGGTGTTGTGCAACATCTCCGCGCGACGCTCCGGCGGGGCGTCGAACACCACGCCGTTACCGAAGATCGGGGTCATGAAGGGGTAGGCCTTGGCCTGGTCGAGCTCGTCGTCGGTCGACCGGAAGAAGAACTCGTTGGCTTCGGCGCCGGTCAGTAGCACCACCTTTCGTCCGGCCAGGTCGAACCAGCCGACGTCGCCGCACTCATCGCGGACCCGCTGCATCAGTCCGATCGGATCGGTGCGGAACTCTTCGAGGTGGCCGTGTTCGGCCTCCCCTCCGGAGACCCGGGGGACTTCAGTCGTGACGGTCATGGCATTCCTTCCTCGCCCAGTTGCAGCTGCTGACGATCGGCGGCAGCGTCGCTCAACGGAGCCTCGGGCTGTACTTCCAGGTCGACGATGTGGGCGCCGCGCGGGGTCTGGGCGACGAACGCGATGGCACGGGCCAGGTCCTGCGGGCGAAGGAAGTAGTTGTGCCGGGCCTGGCCCCATTTGGCCCAGTCCTCCAACATCGGGCCCACCTGCTCGGCCGACAGCTTCCAACCCATCTCGGTCAGGGTCGGTCCGGGGTGAACGATCGAGGCGCGTACTCCGGTGCCCTCCAACTCCATTCGCAGGTTGTGCACCATCGCGACCAGCGCCGCCTTGGCCGCGCCGTAGGCGCCCATGTGCGGGCGCTGCTGCAACGCGACGTCCGAGCCGACGAAGATCACGTCGCCGCGACGGCGGGCGACCATGTCCGGCAGCACCGCGGTGGCCAGCCGGTTGGCGCCGATCAGGTGGACCTGGATCTGGTCGTTGAATGCCTCGGTGGACAGCTCGTGGATGCGGCCGGGGTTCATGTCGCCGGCGCCGGAGACCAGCAACTCGATCTCACCCAGGGCATCGATACTTTGTGCCACAAACGATTTCACCGAGTCGGCGTCGGTGACATCGAGGCTGAATGCCACCGCTTCACCGCCGTCGCTGCGGATCTTGTCGACCAGCTCGGTGAGCTTCTCGGTGCGCCGGGCCCCGAGAGCCACCGGAAAGCCCTGGTGGGCAAGCTCTTGCGCGGTAGCCGCGCCGATACCCGACGACGCACCCGCGACGATCGCGGGCCGGCGGGCGGGGGGCGGGTCGAAGCGTGGCATCTATGCCTCCTTGACGATGATCGGGAGATCGGCGAAACCGCGCACGTTGGATGAGTGCACCCGCACGGCGTTGGCCTCGTCGACCTGGTAGTCGCTGATCCGGTTGAAAAGCTCCTCGAGCGCCACCCGGGCCTCCATCCGGGCCAGGTGCGCGCCCAGGCAGAAGTGCGCTCCGCTGCCGAAACTGAGCAGCTTGGAACCGATGTCGCGGCCGATCCGGAAGGCGTCGGGCTCGTCGAAGACCCGCTCGTCGCGGTTTCCCGAACCCGGCAGCAGCAGCACCACCGAATCGGCGGGAATCGTGGTGCCGTGCAGTGTGTAGTCCTGCGCGACGGTGCGCGCCAGGATCTGGCTGGGGGTGTCGTAGCGCAGCGTCTCCTCCACCCACAGCGGGATCCGGGAGTGATCGGCATACAGCGGCGTCAGCTGGTCGCGGTTGCGGTGGCCCCAGTAGATGGCGCTGCCCAGCAGCTTGGTGGTGGTCTCGTTGCCGGCGATCACCATCAGGAACAGGAAGGCCAGGATCTCGGAGTCGCCGAGCCGGTCCCCGTCGACCTCGGTCTCCAGCAGCGCCGAGGTGAGGTTGTCGGCCGGATGCTTCTTGAAGTCGGCGATCATCTCGTTGTAGTAGGTCATCAGATCCATCGAGGCCTGGATGGCCGACTGCGGGACGTCGGTCACGCCGTCTTCGCGGTGCAGCACCCCGTCTGCCAGCTCCCGGATCCGGGTCCGGTCGGCCTCGGGCACGCCCATCAGTTCGGAGATGACGTCCATCGGCAGCTTGCCGGCGAAGTCGTTGATGAAGTCCAGCGAACAGGTGCCGTCCGAGCCGGGCTGGATCGCGGCGTCCAGGTGCTGACGTGCCAGCCGGATCACCTGCGGTTCGAGCTCGCGGATCCGGCGCGGGGTGAAGCCGCGCGACACCAGGGTGCGAAGGCGCAGGTGCGCCGGATCGTCCATGGCCAAGAACGACATCACCAGCTGGGCGTGCGGGCCACGCGAGACCGGGTCCAGTGACACCCCGTCGCGGTTGGACAGCGCGTCGCTGTTGCGGAACCCGTGCAGGACGTCCTGGTGACGCGAGATCGCCCAGAAGTTCAGCTCTTCGTTGTGATACACCCGGGCTTCGTCGCGCAGCCGGCGGTAGTACGGGAACGGGTCCTCGTGGAAGTCGTAGTCGTACGGATTGAGGACCGGTGGAGCTGTCTGCAGGCTCATGTGGATACTCCTGATTCCAGGATCAGGCTGACCACGAAGGCCAGCCGATCGGTGATCTGGGGGTAGGTGAAGGCGCCGCTGCCGGCGTTGACCAGGGCGCCGAAGAAGGTCATCTCCAGGGCCGAGACCGTCTGCGGGTCCGCGCCGGGGCCGATCGCCGAGGTGATGCGGCGGTGGATCTCGCCGCCGATCCGGTCGCGCACCGTGCGTACCGCCGCATCACCGCTGCCGCTGAGCAGCGCCGCCGTGCAGGCCGCCGCCACCTCGGGCTCGTCGGCGACCACCAGGGCCAGGTGCCGCAGCGCCTGATTGACCCGGCTGGGCATCGGTTCGTTGACGTCGGTGAAGTACGGGACCTGGCGAACCAGATCCAGGTAGATCTCGGCGATCAGATGGTTTTTCGACGAGAAGTAGGTGTAGGCGGTCGCCGGGGCGACTTTGGCTCGGGCGGCCACCGCGCGCACGGTCAGGTCCGCGTAGGACTTCTCGCGCAGCATCTCCAGGCCGGCGGCCAGCACCTTGCGGAAGGTCTCCTCCTGGCGCCGGTTGCGCGGGGCAGTATCGGTCGATGTGACTGCCGCCACCAGTTCGCTGGACACCTGTCCAAATTAGCCGATGATGGGCCTGATGGGCAAGTCCGCAGGACAAACATGTTTTTTGGTGTCGGGGTTGCGGGATCGCGGATTCTGCGGTTAGGGTTCGACCGGGTAATAACAGACAAGTGTCCGATTTCTCTGGGAGTGACTGATGGCATTACTGGCCGACGGCATGAGCCGGCTGCTCATCGACGGAAAACTGGCCGCGGGCGGTGCGGGTGCCTTCGCTACGGTCAACCCGGCCACCGAGGAAGTGCTCGGTGAGGCGGCCAACGCCGACGCCGCCGACATGGACCGGGCCATCGACGCCGCCCGGCGGGCCTTCGACGACACCGACTGGTCGAGAAACCCCGAGCTGCGGGTGCGTTGCGTGCGGCAGCTGCGTGACGCGCTGCGCGAGAATCTGGAAGAGCTGCGCGAGGTGACCATCGCCGAGGTGGGCGCGCCACGCATGCTCACCGCCGCCGCCCAGCTGGAGGGACCGGTCGAAGACCTCGGGTTCGCCGCGGACACCTGCGAAAGCTACGAGTGGACACAGGATCTCGGGCAGGCCGCACCGATGGGCATCCCCACCCGGCGCTCGGTGGTGCGAGAGGCGGTCGGCGTGGTCGGCGCCATCACCCCGTGGAACTTCCCGCACCAGATCAACCTGGCAAAGCTGGGGCCGGCACTGGCGGCGGGCAACACCGTGGTGCTCAAGCCCGCCCCGGACACCCCGTGGGTGGCCGCGGTGCTCGGTGAGCTGATCGCCGAGCACACCGACATCCCGCCGGGCGTGGTCAACATCGTCACCTCCACCGACCACGCATTGGGCGCCATGCTCGCGAAAGATCCTCGGGTGGACATGGTTTCGTTCACCGGCTCGACCGCCACCGGGCGTGCCGTGATGGCCGATGCCGCAGCGACCATCAAGAAGGTGTTCCTGGAGTTGGGTGGCAAGTCCGCCTTCCTGGTGCTCGACGACGCCGACCTGGCCGCGGCCTGCTCGGTGGCGGCCTTCTCCGTCTGCATCCATGCCGGGCAGGGCTGTGCGATCACCACCCGGCTGGTGGTGCCCCGGGCCCGCTATGACGAGGCGGTCGCCATCGCCGCCGGCACCATGGGCTCGATCAAGCCCGGTGACCCGGAGAAGTCCGGAACCGTATGCGGGCCGGTGATTTCGGCGCGCCAGCGTGACCGCGTGCAGAGCTATTTGGACCTGGCTGTCACCGAAGGCGGCAGCTTCGCCTGTGGCGGCGGGCGTCCGGCCGACCAGCCGGTCGGCTTCTTCATCGAGCCCACCGTGATCGCCGGGCTGACCAATGACGCACGGGTGGCCCGCGAAGAGATCTTCGGCCCGGTGCTGACCGTGATCGCCCACGACGGCGACGACGACGCGGTGCGCATCGCCAACGACTCGCCCTACGGGTTGTCGGCCACCGTCTACGGCGGCGACACCAGGGCGGCCGCGGTCGCGGCCCGGCTGCGCGCCGGGACCGTCAACGTCAACGGCGGAGTCTGGTACTCCGCTGACGTGCCGTTCGGCGGATACAAGCAGTCCGGCAACGGCCGGGAGATGGGTGTCGCCGGGTTCGAGGAATACCTGGAGATCAAATCCATTGCAACAGCAGCGAACTAAGAGGAGATAGAGATGGGGCAATTCGACGACAAGGTGGCGATCGTCACCGGCGCCGGTGGCGGGATCGGTCAGGCCTACGCCGAGGCGCTGGCCGCCGGCGGCGCGGCGGTGGTGATCGCCGACATCAACGTCGAGGGCGCGCAGAATGTGGCCAAGCAGATCGTGGCCGACGGCGGCAAGGCGCTGGCGGTCGGCGTCGACGTCTCCGACCCGGAGTCGGCCAAGGCGATGGCCGATCAGGCGGTGGCGGAGTTCGGCGGGATCGACTACCTAGTCAACAATGCCGCGATCTTCGGCGGGATGAAGCTCGACGGCCTGCTGACCGTGCCGTGGGACTACTACGAGAAGTTCATGCGGGTCAACCTCGACGGTGCGCTGATCTGCACCCGGGCCGTCTACGAACACATGGCGCAGCGCGGCGGCGGTGCCATTGTCAACCAATCCTCCACCGCGGCATGGGTTTACGCGAACTTCTACGGTCTGGCCAAAGTCGGTATCAACGGCCTGACCCAGCAGCTCTCGCGTGAGCTGGGCTGGCGCAACATCCGGATCAACGCGATCGCGCCCGGCCCCATCGACACCGAGGCCAACCGGGTCACCACCCCGCAGGCCATCGTCAAGCAGATGGTGCAGCAGCTGCCGCTGGCCCGGATGGGCACGCCCGAGGACCTGGTTCCGATGTGCCTGTTCCTGCTGTCGGATCAGGCGTCGTGGATCACCGGACAGATCTTCAACGTCGACGGCGGACAGATCATCCGGTCATGAGCGCAGACAACGAGATTCGCCTGGGCTACATCGGGCTGGGGAACATGGGCGCGCCGATGGCGCAACGGCTGGTCGACTGGCCGGGTGGGGTGACGGTGTTCGACGTGCGCCCCGAGGCGATGACCCCGCTGACCGAGGCCGGGGCGCGCCAGGCCGGTAGCGTCGCCGACGTCGCGGCCAGCGCCGACGTCATCAGCATCACGGTGCTCGACGACGCCCAGGTCCGCGAGGTGGTCGCCGAACTGGTGCCCGATGCCAAGCCGGGCACCGTGATCGCGATCCACTCGACGATCGCCGACACCACGGCAGCCGAACTGGCCGAGGAACTCAAGCCGCAGGGCATTCACGTCATCGACGCACCGATCAGTGGGGGCGCGGGTGCCGCTCAGAAGGGGCAGCTGGCGACCATGGTCGGCGCCGAGCGTGCGGTCTACGAGCAGATCAAACCGGCGTTCAAGTGCTGGGCGTCGCTGGTGATCCACGCCGGCGAGCCCGGTGCCGGCACCCGAATGAAGCTGGCGCGCAACATGTTGACCTTCACCGCCTACGCCGCGGCCGGCGAGGCGATGAAGCTCGCCGAAGCGGCCGGGCTGGACCTGCAGGCACTGGGCCGGGTGGTGCGCCACACCGATGCGCTCACCGGCGGACCCGGCGCGATCATGTTGCTGGACTCCACCGCGCCGCTGCCGCAGGACCACTTCCTGCGCGGCCCGTTCACCCACACCCGCGGACTCGGGGAGAAGGACCTGAGTCTGGCACTGGCACTGGGCAAGGCCACCGGGGTCGATCTCCCGCTCGCGCAGATCGCGCTGGCCGAGCTCGCCGCCGGCCTGGGCGTGCCGCACTCCGAGGACTAGGAGAGATCTGATGGACGAACAGCGCCGCGCCGGCCTGGAGAAGATGAACGAGGTCTACGGCTGGGAGATGCCCAACATCGAGGGCGACCCCTACTTCGATCTGACCGTGGATCACCTGTTCGGGAGCATATGGACCCGACCCGGATTGTCGATGCGCGACAAACGGATCATGACGCTGACGGCGGTGACCGCGATCGGCAACCGCGACTTGGCCGAGATCCAGATCAATGCCGCACTGCTCAATGGGGAGCTCACCGAGACCGAGCTCAAGGAGATGGCGGTCTTCTTGACCCACTATCTGGGGTTCCCGCTGGGGTCGGCGCTCAATGGCGCGGTCGACGTCGTGGTGGCCAGGCGGCGCAAGGCCGCCGCGGCCGGCAAGGCCGAAGACAAGAAGGCCAATGTCGAGGGCGCGCTGCGGATGAACAAGGAGCCGTGACACTGTTCGCGTCCCGGGGCGCCGTTGTCGTCGGAGGCAGTCGCGGCATCGGCCGGGCGGTCGCCGAGCTGCTCGCGGCCCACGGTGCCGGGGTGGTGGTCAACGGCCGCGACGACGGCGCGGTGGACGACACCGTCGCCGTCATCACCGGTTCGGGTGGCCGGGCCGTCGGCCTGGCTGGGGCCGCCCATGTGGAGGCGACCGCGGTGGCGCTGGTGCAGGCCTGTCGCGAGGAGTACGGCAGCGTCGACGTCCTGATCAACTGTGCCGGTGTCGCCGAGCCGGCCGGGTCCTCGATCCTGTCGATCTCCGGTGCGCAGTTCCACGACCTGCTCGACGCCCACCTGGGCACGGTCTTTCACACCTGTCGGGCCGCCGCGCCGCTGATGGCCCGGCAACGCCGCGGGTCGATCGTCAACAGCGGCTCGGTGGCCTTCCTCGGCGACTACGGCGGCACCGGCTATCCGGCCGGCAAGGCCGCGATCAACGGGCTGACGCAGGCGATCGCCGCCGAACTCGCCGAGCACGGGGTGCGGGCCAACGTGGTGTGCCCGGGCGCCAAGACCCGGCTGTCCACCGGCGCCGACTACGAGCAGCACATCCGCGGCCTGCATGCCCGGGGCCTGCTGGACGAGTTCACCATGGCCGCGTCGCTGGATCCGGCGCCCGCCGAATACGCCGCACCGCTCTACGCCTACCTCGCCAGCGACCTGGCCGCCGGCGTGACCGGATCGGTGTTCTTGGCATCGGGCGGCTTCGTCGGCCGGTTCGACCGCGCGGCCCCCGCGGTGCTGGGCTACCGCGATCATCAGGGGACGCCGCCGTGGTCGATCACGGAGCTGCACGCCATGGTGGCGGGCGGCTGAGGTAGCGAAGGCACGGTCTCAACTAGGCTCGGAACCGTTGTCCGGCCGCGATGACGGCGAGTGAGGAGTAGTTGCCCATGCACGTCCTGGTGATCGGTTCCGGCGCCCGGGAACACGCCTTGCTGGTGGCCCTGGCCAGCGATCCCAAGGTCGATCGCCTGGTGATCGCACCCGGCAACGCGGGTACCGCCGCGATAGCCGAGCAGCGCGACGTGGACATCACCTCGGGACCGGCCGTGACCACGCTGGCCCGCGATGTCGAGGCCGACCTGGTGGTGATCGGACCGGAGGTGCCACTGGTGCTGGGCGTGGCCGACGCGGTGCGCGCCGCCGGGATCGCCTGCTTCGGCCCGTCCCAGGACGCCGCCCGCATCGAAGGTTCCAAGGCCTTCGCCAAGGACGTGATGGCAGCCGCGGGCGTGCGCACCGCCCGCAGCGAGATCGTCGACAACCCCGCCGGCCTCGATGCCGCGCTGACCCGATTCGGCCCGGACGCGGGGGAGGCTGCCTGGGTGGTCAAGGACGACGGGCTGGCCGCCGGCAAGGGAGTGGTGGTGACCGCGGACCGCTCCGCGGCGCGGGCACATGCCGCCGGCCTGCTCGACGACGGACACCCGGTGCTGTTGGAGTCCTTTCTGGATGGCCCGGAGCTGTCACTGTTCTGCGTGGTCGACGGCAACACTGTGGTGCCACTGCTTCCCGCCCAGGACTTCAAGCGCGTCGGCGACGGCGACAGCGGCCCCAACACCGGCGGCATGGGCGCCTACGCGCCGCTGCCATGGCTGTCCCGGGAGGCGACCGCGGGAATCGTCGCCAATGTTGTGGAACCTGTTGCCGCTGAACTGGTTCGACGGGGCAATCGATTTTCCGGCCTGCTCTATGCCGGACTGGCGATGACGTCAACCGGTCCGGCGGTCGTCGAATTCAATTGCCGCTTCGGCGATCCGGAGACCCAGGCGGTGCTGGCACTGCTGGAATCACCGCTGGGGCAGTTGCTGTACGCCGCCGCCACCGGTGGGCTCAGCGACTTCGGCGCGCTGCGCTGGCGCGACGGAGCCGCGGTGACGGTGGTGCTGGCCGCCGAGAACTACCCGGGCCGGCCTCGGGTGGGCGATGTGATCGTCGGCGCCGAGGCCGACGGGGTGTTGCACGCGGGCACCGCACTTCGCGAGGACGGTGCGGTGGTGTCCTCGGGTGGCCGGGTGTTGTCGGTGGTGGGCACCGGGGCGGACCTGGAAGCGGCGCGCACGGATGCCTATCGGGTGTTGGACTCGATCCGGTTGCCCGGCAGTCATTTCCGTACCGATATCGCACTGGCGGCAACCGAGGGCAGGATTCGGCTCTGACCCGGAGGTAACATGGCGGGATGGCGGACCCTGAGCTGCCGGACTCCGCGGAGCCGGCCAAGACCACGAAGTCAGCAGTATCCAAGTCAGCCCCACCGAAACCAGCTCCACCGAAACCGGCTTCACCGACTTCGGCCTGGCGGCTTCTGATCGCGGCGGTGGTGGCGGGACTGGCCGCCGGAGCGTTGGGCGCCGCAGCCGTCGTCGGGTTGTCGCACCCGGGATCGAATTCCTCGGCGAAGTCCACTGTGCGAGACGCTAATGACGCCAAGCTCGACGTGTGCGCCGCTGCGCTGCTGGCGCGTCAGGCCGTGGC
The DNA here is from genome assembly GCF_020181635.2 of Mycobacterium zoologicum. Taxonomy (NCBI): domain Bacteria; kingdom Bacillati; phylum Actinomycetota; class Actinomycetes; order Mycobacteriales; family Mycobacteriaceae; genus Mycobacterium; species Mycobacterium zoologicum. The sequence goes on from NZ_JAYJJS010000003.1 coordinate 19,738, forward strand.
CAAGAACATGCACCTGGTCAATCCCGACCCGGAGAACCCGCTGGCCCAGCTGGCGGTGGCTGCCAATGCGCGGCTCGCTCTGGTGGGCAGCGCCGCCTATGTGCGCGGCCGGGTCGATGCCGACGCGGCCGCGCCGAGTGAAGTCCTCGACGCCGCTCGCGCGATGGCCGGCGCGCTGGAACATCTCAATGTGAGCTACCTTGTCGGGCAATCGAATTCCGAGCACGAGGAGATCGGGCACGACCTCGATTCCCGGATGGCCGCGCTCGGCGCCCTCTGCAAGTGATTGCCGACCCGGCCTTGCTCAGAAGGCGGAGGCCAGCGCGCTGGCCATGTCGTCGAGGCCGGTGAATGCGGCGCCCGCATCGAGCGGGTTCGCCGCGTTGAAGTCGAACAGCGAACTGAGATCGATGTTGCCGAACGGCGTCACAAACGTGTCGGTGACGGTGCCGTCGTCACCGGGGGTGGCGATGTAGATGTTCTGCCAGCCGCCGCCGAAGTTGAAGACGTCGTAGACGGTGCCGATCTCCGGGAGTAGCGAGGCCTCGACGCCATCGGCGGCGGTGACCGTCTGGATGGTGAACTCGGTGTTCGTCAGGCCGAGCAGGTTCGTCACACCCGTTGCGGCGGTGATGGTGCCGAGGTCGGCGGTGCTTGACCCGCTGCCGCTGGAGACGTCGAAGTCTTGAATATTCAGGTTGAGCGGTATGGTGTCGTACTTCTGGATCTGCCCAGATGCGAGGCTCAGCAGTGGGGCAATGCCGAGTAGGGCGGGGACGTCTTTGAAACCCTCGGTGCCGTCCGCCAGCTTCGGGTCGAAGTTGAAGCCGCCGAGGGTGAAGGCGTCGGGCATGGTGCTGTCGCCGACGCGCAGTCCGGTGAAGGCGTCGCCCGGGTGCAGCGGGTTGGCGGCGTTGATACCGCCGAACAGCGAGTCCAGGTTCATATTGCCGAACGGTGTCATCAGCGTGTCGGTGACAGTGCCGGAAGTGACAGTGCCGTCGGCGGCGATGATATCTGGAGTGGCGGTGTAGACGTTCTGCCAGCCGTTGCCGAGGTTGAACACGTCATAGACCGTTCCGGTCGCCGGCAGGCCCGACGCATCCGCGCCGGTAGGGGTGGCGCTGAGAACGGTGAACTGGGTGTTGGCCATGCCCAGCAGACTCGTCGCGGACACACCGGTGTCGATGGTGCCCACCTGGGTGGCGCTGCTCCCGACGCCGCTGTAGACGTCGAACTCCTGCGGTGCGAGGGCGACCGATCCCAGCAGTATGCCGCCGCCGAGGTTCAGTAGCGGCGGTGTGCCGCCGAGGGCGCCGACGGGGTTGAAGCCTTCGGCGCCGTCCGTCGTGAACGGGTTGAACGTGGTGCCGCCGATGGTGAAGGCGTCCTCGCCGAGGCTGCTGTCACCGACTTGGAGACCCGCGAAGGCGTCGCCGGGCTGCAGCGGGACGGCGGCATTGACGCCGGCGAACAATGCGTCCAGGTTCATGTTGCCCAACGGGGTCACCAGGGTGTCGGTGACTTTGCCGGCTTGGCCCGGGGTGGCGGTGTAGACGTTGTAGAAGCCGCCGCCCAGGTTGAGCACGTCGTAGACCGTCCCCAGCGCCGGGAGGCCGGCTGCATCGCCGGTGACGCCGGTGACGGTGAACTCGGTGTTGGGCAGACCGAGCAGGTTCGTGACGGTTTCGTTGGTGTCGATGCTGCCGAGTGATTCGGTGCCGTTGTACACATCGAAGCGCTGCGGCGACAAGTCAAGCATGTTGCCGAAGAAGCTCACCGTCCCGCCACCGAGGCTCATCAGCGGCGGGGCAAGGCTGATCGGAAGGACCGGGTTGAAACCCGCGGCGCCGGACAGATCGATGGGGTCGAAAGTGGTGCCGTCGATGGTGAAGGCATCGGTACCGGGTGCGGCGGCAGCCACCGCGGCCTGCAGAAACGCTGCGGTCAGCAGTCCGCCACCTATGGTCGCGGCAACCGCGGCCGCCTGGATCCGTCGACTTGTCATCAGAACCTTCCAATCTGTGCGGCTTTCGCTCAGCAACAGGTCGGTTACTTATGGGTACGCTGATAAATTCTGACAGAGTGGCCTTGGTCACACAAGATATTTGCAGCACCGCAAGCCGGAGAAATTACTCCGAAATCCCGGAGAATACGAGGATATTCAGCGACAACACGGCAGAAATGCGGGACGTCATGACCGGCTTATGGAACGGCCGACGGCCGAATTGGCGATAATTCCTGAGAGACACCCAATGGGGACGTGTTCGTGTTCAGGCGGTCAGCAGCGGAGCGATCCAGGTCAATTCGGCGGGCATCTGGGAACTCCAGTACCCCGCGTCGTGCCCGCCGGGGGAGAAGCCGCCGGCCGGCGGGTGGGGCAGCTGCGCGATGAACGCTTTGGTGGCCGAATAGAACGGGTCGCTGTCGCCGCAGTCCACCCGGATCGGGATGGAACCCAGCGCCGGCATACCGAACACCGAGTTCGCCTCGAAGTCGCTCGCGCCGTCGAACGCCCCCGGCGCCGACGCGCCCGGCGACAGCCACAACGCCGGACTGACCGCGCAGATCGCCGCGGTCCGGCGCGGGCCCAGCCGGCCGCCCAGCAGAAGCGCGCCGTAGCCGCCCATCGACCAGCCCAGGAACGCCACCCGCGAGGTGTCCAGGCCCTGATCGGCCAGCAGCGGCAGCAGCTCGTCGGTCACCATGGCGCCGGCGTCCTCCCCGGACGCCCGCCGGTGCCAGTAGCTTCCGCCGCCGTCGACTGCGACCACCGCGAACGGCGGCAGCCCGGCGTCAACCGCCTCGGCCAGGCCCTGCTCCACCCCGCCGGCCATCACAGTCGAGGCGTCGCTGCCCTTGCCGTGCAGCGCGATCAGCGGCCGCAGCGCCTCGGTCTGGCCCGGCGGCCGGGCGATCGCCCAATTGGTGGTGATCCCGCCGCGTGCTGCCGAGTCGAACGAACCGGTGACCATGGTCGGCGCGGGCGTCGCCCGCGCCGGTCGCGCCCCCAGCAACGAACCCGCCCCCAACGCGCCCACCGTCGCTCCAAGGCGCAGCACCGCCCGTCGGCTCAAATCCGGCATGGCCGACATCATGCCAGTCGGTGCCGTTTGTCCTAAAAAGTGCGGAAACCCATGATGCGGCGGTACCGGTGCTGGCAGCATCTCTAGGCGTGATGACAGCGGTCACACCCAAGGGGGAGCGGCGACGGTATGCACTGGTCAGTGCTGCCGCCGAGTTGCTGGCCGAGGGTGGGTTCGAGGCGGTGCGACATCGCGCGGTGGCGCAGCGGGCCGGCCTGCCGCTGGCGTCGACCACCTATTACTTCTCTTCGCTGGACGATCTGATCATCAGCGCCGTCGAACACATCGGCATGCTGGAGGTCGCCCAGTTGCGGGCCCGCATCGCCGGACTGTCCAGGCGCCGGCGCACTGCCGAAACGACCGCCGACATGGTGGTCGACCTGTTGGTGGGCGACGAGGACGACCCGCTGGTCGCCGAGCAGCTGATCGCCCGGTACGAGCGCTACATCGTCTGCGCCCGCCAGCCCGGGTTGCGTGAGATCCAGCGTCGCGTGCTGCACCAGCGCTCCGTCGCCGTCGTCGAAGCCATCGAGCGGTCCGCCCGGATCACCCGGGTTGACATGGCATATCACCTGGTCTGCATGGTCGACGGCGCGGTGATGGCGGCGCTGGTCGATGACCAGCAGGGTCCCAGGGTGGTCGCCCGCGCTGCGGTGGTCGACGTCATCGACATGCTGGCCCCGGTGGATCAACGCGCGGTGTCGGCCTGAGACGTACGCACGGTATGCTGCGGCGATCCCTTTGTCGGCACCTGGCTATCGGCCGGTAACCACAGGGAATGAAGACGCCGGGAAACGGCGAAGTGAAGCGAATGCGGAGAGCTACGTGATTATCGGAGTCCTGTCCGAGGCACAGCCCGGTGAGACGCGCGTGTCGGCCACCCCGGCGACCGTCGCTGCCCTGACCAAGCTCGGCTACGACGTCGTGGTGGACGCCGGCGCCGGCGAGGCGTCGTCGTTCGCCGACGCCGCCTACGTCGAGGCTGGTGCGACCGTCGGCGACGCCCGCGCCGCCGACATCGTGTTCGGGGTCAACGCTCCCTCGACCGAGCAACTCGACGCCATGAAGCCGGGTGCGACTCTGATCAGCCTGCTGGCACCGGCGTTGCACCCCGAGCGGGTGGAGGATCTGGCTCGCCGGCCGATCACGGCGCTGTCGATGGACGCCGTGCCCCGCATCTCACGCGCGCAGTCCCTGGACGTACTGAGCTCGATGGCCAACATCGCCGGCTACCGCGCCGTGGTGGAGGCCGCGCACGTCTTCGGCCGGTTCTTCACCGGCCAGGTGACCGCCGCGGGCAAGGTGCCGCCGGCCAAGGTTCTGGTGGTGGGCGCCGGGGTCGCCGGGCTGGCCGCCATCGGCGCCGCCGGCAGCCTGGGCGCGATCGTGCGGGCCACCGACCCGCGCCCGGAGGTCGCCGACCAGGTCCGCTCGCTGGGCGGCGACTACCTGTCCATCGAGGACCCCGAAGCCGAGGTGTCGGCCACCGGCTACGCCAAAGAGATGGGCGACGACTACAAGGCCCGTGAGGCGCAGCTGTACGCCGCACAGTGCCAGGACGTCGACATCATCATCACCACTGCGCTGATCCCCGGTAAGCCGGCGCCGCGCATCATCACCGCCGAGATGGTCGCCTCGATGCGCTCCGGCAGCGTGATCGTGGACATGGCCGCGGCCAACGGCGGCAACGTCGAGGGCACCGTCAAAGACCAGGCCGTCGTCACCGACAACGGCGTGACGATCATCGGCTACACCGACCTGGCCGGCCGGCTGGCCGCGCAGGCATCCCAGCTCTACGGGACCAACCTGGTCAACCTGATGAAGCTGATGACGCCCGGTAAGGACGGCCAGCTGGTACTGGACTTCGACGACGTGGTCCAGCGGTCCATGACCGTAGTGCGCGACGGCGAGTCCACCTGGCCGCCGCCGCCGGTGCAGGTCTCGGCCGCCCCGGCCAAGGTCGCCGAAGCCCCGGTGGTCGTCGCGCAGCCGAAGGCGCCGATGTCGGCCGGGCGGCGGCTGGGCCTGGTGGCCTCGGCAGCGGCGGTGCTGTTCGCCCTGGTGGCGCTGGCCCCGGCGGCGCTGCAGGTGCACCTGACCGTGTTCGCGCTGGCGATCGTGATCGGCTACTACGTGATCGGCCATGTGCACCACGCGCTGCACACCCCGCTGATGAGCGTCACCAACGCCATCTCGGGAATCATCGTGGTCGGCGCGCTGCTGCAGGTCGGCCATCATGATCCGGCGATCACGGCGCTTGCCACGGCGGCGATCCTGCTGGCCAGCATCAACATCTTCGGTGGCTTCGCGGTGACCCGCCGCATGCTGGCCATGTTCTCGCGCAGCTAGAGCCTCACCCCGGATTTGGAGTAGGAACCCCAATGTTTTCTGTTCAGACTGCGGCATCTGCGGCATACATCATCGCGGCTCTGCTGTTCATCCTGGCGCTGGCCGGGCTGAGCAAGCATGAGACGTCCAAGGCCGGCAACAGCTTCGGCATCATCGGCATGGCCGTGGCGCTGGCGGCGACCATTGCACTGGCCGTGCACCAGCACATCGAGCCGGTCGGCCTGGGCCTGCTGATCGGGGCCACCGTCGTCGGTGCCGCGATCGGGCTGTGGCGCGCCAAGGTCGTCGAGATGACCGGCATGCCCGAGCTGATCGCGCTGCTGCACTCGTTCGTCGGTCTGGCCGCGGTACTGGTCGGCTGGAACGGCTACCTGCACGTCGAGCACTGCCCGTGCGGCCCGGCCGCCCGCGAACTGGCCGACCAGGGGCTGTTGGGCATCCACTCCGCCGAGGTGTTCATCGGGGTGTTCATCGGCGCGGTCACCTTCACCGGCTCGATCGTGGCCAACCTCAAACTGTCGGGGCGGATGAAGTCCAACCCGCTGATGCTGCCCGGCAAGAACTTCCTCAACATCGGCGCGCTGGTGGCGTTCGTCGCGCTGACGGTGTGGTTCGTGCACGAGCCCAAGCTGTGGCTGCTGATCCTGGTGACCCTGCTGGCGCTGGCGCTGGGCTGGCACCTGGTGGCCTCGATCGGCGGCGGCGACATGCCGGTCGTGGTCTCGATGCTCAACAGCTACTCCGGCTGGGCGGCCGCGGCCTCGGGCTTCCTGCTCTCCAACGACCTGCTGATCATCACCGGTGCCCTGGTGGGCTCCTCGGGTGCCTACCTGTCCTACATCATGTGCAAGGCGATGAACCGCTCGTTCATCTCGGTGATCGCCGGCGGCTTCGGGATCGAAGCCGGCCCCGCCGAGGACAAGGACTACGGCGAGCACCGCGAGATCACCGCCGAAGGTGTCGCCGAGCTGCTCGGTGGCGCCGACTCGGTCATCATCACCCCCGGCTACGGCATGGCCGTGGCCCAGGCCCAGTACGGGGTCGCCGAACTCACCCGCAAGCTGCGTGACCGCGGCGTCAACGTGCGCTTCGGCATCCACCCGGTCGCCGGGCGGCTCCCGGGGCACATGAACGTGCTGCTGGCCGAGGCCAAGGTGCCCTACGACATCGTGCTTGAGATGGACGAGATCAACGACGATTTCGACAGCACCTCGGTGGTGCTGGTGATCGGCGCCAACGACACCGTCAACCCGGCTGCCGCCGAGGACCCGTCCAGCCCGATCGCGGGCATGCCGGTGCTGACGGTGTGGGACGCCGACAACGTGATCGTCTTCAAGCGGTCCATGGCGTCGGGCTACGCCGGCGTGCAGAACCCGCTGTTCTTCCGGCAGAACTCCGCCATGCTGTTCGGCGACGCCAAGGACCGCGTCGAGGACATCCTGCACGCGCTCTAGGCTTGTTGCTCGTGAGCATTCCCAACGTCCTGGCCACCCGTTACGCCAGCGCCGCGATGACCGACATCTGGTCGCCGCAGGCCAAGATCGTCGCCGAACGCCGGCTGTGGCTGGCCGTGCTGCGCGCCCAGTCCGAACTGGGTGTGCAGGTGCCCGATCGCGTGCTCGGCGACTACGAGCGGGTGCTCGATCAGGTCGACCTGGACTCGATCGCCGCCCGGGAGCGGGTGACCCGCCACGACGTCAAGGCCCGCATCGAGGAGTTCAATGCCCTCGCCGGCCATGAGCACATCCACAAGGGCATGACCAGCCGGGATCTGACCGAGAACGTCGAGCAGATGCAGATCCGCCAGTCCCTGCAGCTGGTGCATGACCACGGCATCGCGGTAGCGGCTCGTCTGGTCCGCCACGCGGCGGCCTACCGCGATCTGGTGATGGCCGGGCGCAGCCACAACGTCGCCGCGCAGGCCACCACGTTGGGCAAGCGGTTCGCCAGCGCCGCCGAGGAACTGCTCATCGCATTGCGGCGGATCGACGAGCTCATCGTCCGCTACCCGCTGCGCGGCATCAAAGGCCCGATGGGCACGTCCCAGGACATGTTGGACCTGTTCGACGGCGACACCACCAAACTGGCCGAGCTGGAACGCCGCGTCGCGGAGTTCCTCGGCTTCGACGCCGTGCTGACCAGCGTCGGGCAGGTCTATCCCCGCTCACTGGACCACGACGTGCTCTCCGCGCTGGTGCAGCTCGGAGCCGGCCCGTCCTCACTGGCCCACACCATCCGGCTGATGGCCGGCCACGAACTGGTCACCGAGGGCTTCGCCGAAGGCCAGGTCGGCTCGTCGGCGATGCCGCACAAGATGAACACCCGCAGCTGCGAACGCGTCAACGGCCTGCAGGTGGTGCTGCGCGGCTACGCGTCGATGGCCGCCGAACTGGCCGGCGCCCAGTGGAACGAGGGCGACGTGTTCTGCTCGGTGGTGCGCCGGGTGGCGCTGCCGGACGCGTTCTTCGCCGTGGACGGGCAGATCGAGACGTTCTTGACCGTGCTCGACGAGTTCGGCGCCTACCCGGCGGTGATCACCCGCGAACTGGACCGCTACCTGCCGTTTTTGGCCACCACCAAGGTGCTGATCGCCGCGGTGCGCGCCGGGATGGGCCGCGAGGCCGCCCACGAGGTCATCAAGGAGCACGCGGTGGCCGTTGCGCTGGCGATGCGCGAACGCGGCGCCGAGCCCGACCTGCTGGACCGGCTGGCCGCCGACGACCGGCTCCCGCTGGACCGCGCCGGGTTGGAGGCCGCCATCGCCGACCGGCAGGCGTTCACCGGAGCGGCCGCCGACCAGGTCGACCAGGTGGCCGCGGCGGTGGATGAGCTGGCGCGACGGCATCCGGCGGCGGCCGCGTACACCCCGGGCGCGATCCTGTAACCGTGGGCACTCGGGAGCTGTCAGACGTCGACTTTACCGATCTGGACAACTTCGCCGACGGCTTTCCCCATCACCTCTTCGTGCTGCACCGCCGGGACGCGCCGGTGTACTGGCACGAACCGACCGAACACACCCCGGACGGCGAAGGCTTCTGGTCGGTGGCCACCCACGCCGAAACCCTTGCGGTGCTGCGCGATGCGGAGACGTATTCGTCGGTGACCGGCGGCGACCGCCAGTACGGCGGCACGATCCTGCAGGACCTGCCGATCGCCGGTCAGCTGCTGAACATGATGGATGAGCCGCGGCACACCGACGTCCGCCGGCTGGTCAGCTCCGGGCTGACGCCGCGGATGATCCGCCGCGTCGAAGAAGACCTGCGGCAGCGGGCGCGGACACTGCTGGACGCCGTCGAACCGGGCGCGCCGTTCGACTTCCTGGTCGAGGTCGCCGCCGAGCTGCCGATGCAGATGATCTGTCTGCTGCTCGGTGTTCCCGAGGCCGACCGGCACTGGCTGTTCGAGGCGATCGAGCCCAGCTTCGACTTCCGCGGCTCGCGGGCGGCGGTGGTGTCTCGGCTGTCCATCGAGGACGCCGGCAACCGGGTCTACACCTTCGGTCAGGAGCTGATCGCCGCCAAGCGCGCCGAGCCGGCCGACGACATGCTGTCGGTGGTGGCCAACTCGACCGATCCGGCGCTCAGCGATCTCGAGGTGTACCTGTTCTTCCAGCTGCTGTTCAGCGCCGGCGCGGAAACCACCCGAAACGCCATCGCCGGCGGGCTGCTGGCGCTGGCGGCGCACCCGGACCAATTGCGTTTGCTGCACGGCGATTTCGGCCTGCTGCCGACCGCTATCGAGGAGATCATCCGCTGGACGTCGCCGGCGCCGTCGAAACGCCGCACCGCCACCCGGCGCGCCGTGCTGGGCGGTCAGACGATCGAGCCCGGCGACAAGGTGCTGGTGTGGGAGGGCTCGGCCAACCGCGACGACGCCGTGTTCGACCGGGCCGGCGAATTCGACATCACCCGGAAACCCAACCCGCACATCGGGTTCGGCCACGGCGCGCACTTCTGCCTGGGCGCGCACCTGGCCCGGCTGGAGTTGCGGGTGCTCTACGAGGAGCTGCTCAGCAGGTTCAGCGACGTCGAGGTGGTGGCTCCGGTGGAGTGGAGCCGCAGCAACCGGCACACCGGGATACGGCACATGTACGTGCGATTTGGGCGCGATTCTGTGCGCTGAGCGGCGATTATCGCGCCGAAATCGCTCGTAGGACGTCCCTGATGACCCGCTCGGGGCTTTCGGTCAAATCCCGCCAGGTGAAACGCAGCACCTGCCAGCCGAGTAACGCGATCCGGTTCTGGCGCACCCGATCGTTTGCGAAGTCTGCATGGCTACTGTGGAACGCGTACCCGTCGATCTCGACCGCAACCTTTGCAGCAGGAAATGCTACGTCCACCAGGTAGGAGCCGACCGGATGGTTGGCGATCCAGCCGGCGATTCCGGCGTCGCGAAGCAGTTGCAGGAACATGCGTTCGGCGTGGGATCGGCCGCCGTCCTTGGCCGCCTGCAACATCAGCCGTGCCTGGACTGCGCCGTAGCGGCCGGTGTTTCGTAGATGCGCCTGCCACAACTGCGGCAGGTCAGTGTGGCGCTGCACGGCGCAGTCGATCACCGCAGCGCCGCCGCCTCGTCGGGCCGCAGCTTCCAGTGCGGTGAGCGGCAGCGCGGTGACCCGCAATCCGTTGCGTTCCACGACATCTGCCGAAGCCAGATCCCGCCGTCGCACCTGCGCTCGACCGCGCCGGCGACCGTGCGAATTACGTGGCACGGTCACCTCGATGGTTTCCGGGCTTGCGGGGAGCAAACCGTGCCAGAAGGCTGCAGCCAACCCACTGGCAACGGCTGTCGCGCCGTAACTCCACACCGTGGCCCGGATGTGGGCCGACGGGGTGAAGGGTCGGTCGTCGACGAAGTACACGCCGGGGCCGACGCGCCGCCAGCGGCCGGATCTGACGCGGCGGCCGATTGCCGCATCGCTGAGGCCGCAACTGTTGGCCTGCGCGCGGGTGATGACCCCGTCGTGCCGGCGTAGATAGTCGTCCACATCTGGATGGACGTCGCCGAGGCGGGGGCGGTTCCCTCCCCATTTCGGCGCGATAATCGTCGCTCAGCGCACTGAATCGCGCCGAAATCGCGTAAGACGGGACCACACCCAGGTCAAAGGCACGTCGCGGCCGGTAGCCAGGTACTCCACCGTGCTCGGGTAGTGGCAGATCTCCCGCACCTGGGACAGCCCGTCGGGTTTGCCCACGAGCAGCACCTGATCGCCCAGCGCCAACTCGGTCTCCGGGGCCGGCATGAAGGTGGGTGTGCCGTCGCGCAGCAGGACCAGCGCGGCCAGCGGCAAGGCCACCTCACGATCGTCGGGACGGCGGATGAGATCGCCCAGTGTCAAGGTGTGTCCCCGCTGCAACCAGTCGACGATGGCCGGGGCGCGCGTGGGGGACAAGACGATGACGTCACGTTTGGGAGTGCGCCGCCCGCAGCGCTCCTGCAGGTGGTCGCGCACCTCGGTGGCCCACGCCTCGTCGCGCCCGAAGGCGTGCTCGACGAAGCTCCAGAACACCGGCGTAAGCGTGCGGGCCAGGACCTCGCGGGCAACGAGTTCGGTGGCGATGTACACCGAATCGATCTGCAGTGCGTCGAGCAGGGCCTTCTTGGCGTCGGTCTGCTGACGGACCACCAGGTAGACGTCGGCGTTGGCCAACCGGGCCTGTTCGGCGATGGCGATGTTCGTGGTGTCGTTGCTGGTCCCGGCGATGAATCCGATGGCGCCGGCGACGTCGAGTTCACCGCCGGCGGGATCGGCGATGTCCACGGCGACGCCGCTGGCGATGAGGTCGCGCACCATCTCGCTGCCGAAATCGGCGTCGGCGCAGACCACCCAGCGCCCCTGCGCCAGGTCCCGCCGCAGCGGTGGCAGCTGGTCCTCCTCGTTGTCCATAAGCCAGCGCAACAACTGGTGGTTGATCGGACGGTGGATCGACAGAGCGAGGTAGTCGCCGAATCGGTCGCCGGGATTGATGGCACCCGCCGGGGAGAATCGCTCGATACGGGCCTGGATCTGCGGGTCGGTGCAGCGGGCGAACACCGGCACTTCGGGCCGCAGCAGTGCCACGGTCATCACCACCGCGAGGTTTGCGTCGTCATCGTCGGTCAGGGCCAGGACTCCCTCGCAGTCGCGATGAGCCAGACCGGCCACGCCGAGCACGGGCGGGATCGCGCAGTCTCCCTCGATCGCCGGGACGTCGGAGCTCAGTTGCGCCGACACCACCGCGGCCACCCGGGATTCCCGCTTGTCGATGACGACGAACCGGCGTCCGTGCTCGTCGAGTTCGGCGCCCACGGCCCGGCCGGCCTGGCCGTAGCCGGCGATGATGACGAAGGGCTCGACCATGCGCCGGACCTGCCGCCGGAAGCGTTGTGCGGCAATGGCGTCCTGAAACGCGGTGTCGTTGATGAGGGAGAAGAACACGCCGACGGCGAAGGCCCAGCTGATCACGACCAGGTAGATCGAGATCGACAGCCACATTCGCTGCGGGTAGCTGAAGGCGTGCGGAACCTCGCTGTAGCCGACCGTCGTCAGGGTGATCGTCATCTGATAGAAGGCGTCGAAGGGGGTCAGTCGATAGGGGTTGCCCGCTGCGTCGACACCGGGCATCAGCATCAGACCGGTGGTGCAGATGCTGAAGTTGGCGATGACGACGATGAACGGCGCACGCATGCGCCGCATGAACAAGAAGATGACTTCGGTGGTCTCGTCCGTCGTCGGAACCCGGATCGGCTTGGGCCGCGGCTTGGTCGATCGCCGGGTCCAGAACGAGAACAGCTGCAGGGGGTTGGGCATCGGTCGAGGGCTGCTATCGGCGACTAGCGACGCCTGAACGAGGACGTTTCGACCACCAGCAGAGTGACGGACACGATGTTGGCCAGCAGCGCCCCACCCGACAGCGACACCACGCTCGCCGTTGCGTGCTGGTCCAGGCCGTAGACCGAGACCTGGGTGTAATAGACCCACATCCCGGCCGCGGAGACGAGCTGCAGCAGCGCGACCAGGCTGGTCGCCAGGTGGACTGCGCCGAGCTGGGTGCGGTCACCGAACTTCAATATCGAGGTGATGAAGGCGACGATCAGGGCGAGGAACAGCTCCCAGGGGTTGTGGATGACCGGATCTCCGATGTCGCCGACGAAGAAGCCGAAATTCAATGTCGCCGATAACAACACAAAGAAACCGAAAACCACCTTCTCGAGGTTCACAACGGCAGCCTAGCCCGCTGCGGTCGTCGATCGGGGATGTCGCGCCAACCCGGCCGAGGCCAGCTCAACGGCCGCGAGGCCGGCGATGACGGTGGGGTTCTGATGCCGCCACCCGCCGACCGGGTCGGGGCTGACCGCGGTCAGTGCGCGGTGCGGCCGGGTCGCCAGCGCGCGCAGCGCCAGCAGCTCGGCGCCGGCCGGTGTGGCCGCCAGCGCCAGCACCGCCCGCTTGCGCAGGAAGAACCGCAGCCGCAACGCCAGCCACGGCATCGCCACCGCCAGGATCGGCGGTGCGGCGACCGCCACCGCCAGCAGGTAGGCCAGCCACCCGGCGGTGGTGTCCAGGTTGTGGCCGGCGCCGGCGATATCCACGGCCGCCTCGCCCGCCGCGGTCAGCGGCTTGCTCACCGCATCGCCCACGAGCGGAATACGATCCGCGCTGTGCCCGGCCGAGACCAGGCTCTCGGCCACTCCATTGGCGCCCCGCTCGAACTGCCGGCCCACCCCGGCGATCGTGGCGACCGCCCCGTGCACGGCCAGCGCGACCAGCACCCAGACGAACGTCCACGTCGCGACGATGACATCGCTGAACAGTTGGGCCAACAGGCGGACAGGGGAGGTGGCGTAGGGCAGCAGCCGGGATGTCATGGAACCGATCCCAACACACCCGGCGAAGCCCCGCGCTGGATAGGCTGGCGCAATGTCGCGTCCCGCGCTCTCGGAGTACCAGCACCTGGCCAGCGGCAAAGTCCGCGAACTGTACCGGATCGACGACAAGCATCTGCTGTTCGTCGCCACCGACCGAATCTCGGCGTTCGACTACATCCTGGACAGCCAGATCCCCGACAAGGGCCGCATCCTGACCGCGATGAGCGTCTTCTTCTTCGACCTCGTCGAAGCGCCCAACCATCTGGCCGGCCCACCGGATGACCCGCGCATTCCCGACGAGGTGCTCGGCCGGGCGCTGGTGGTCCGCCAACTGGAGATGATGCCGGTCGAGTGCGTGGCGCGCGGCTACCTGACCGGCTCCGGGCTGCTGGACTACCAGCGCACCGGCTCGCTCTGCGGCATCCCGCTGCCGCCGGGGCTGGTGGAGGCCAGCAAGTTCGCCAACCCGGTCTTCACCCCGGCCACCAAGGCCGAGATCGGCGCACACGACGAGAACATCTCGTTAGCGCAGGTGATCGACCTGGTGGGTCCGGTGCGGGCCGGCCAGCTGCGCGACCGAACCATGGCGACCTATGTGCAAGCAGCCGACCACGCCCTGACCAAGGGCATCATCATCGCCGACACCAAGTTCGAGTTCGGTGTCGACGAGCACGGCAACCTGATCCTGGCCGACGAGGTGTTCACCCCCGACTCGTCGCGGTACTGGCCGGCCGAACACTATCGGGCCGGAGTGGTGCAGGAGAGCTTCGATAAGCAGTTCGTGCGCAACTGGCTGACCGGTCCGGAGTCGGGCTGGGACCGGGCCGGCGAGCTGCCGCCGCCGGCGTTGCCGCAGGACGTCATCGACGCGACCCGCTCACGCTACATCGAAGCCTACGAACGCATTTCGGGGCTGTCCTTCGACGACTGGGTCGGCCCCGGGGCATGAACGGAACAGCCCATACCCCGCCTTCGGCCAAGCGGGTCCAGACCACCCGCACCCACCACGGCGACGTGTTCGTCGACCCCTACGAATGGCTGCGGGACAAGGCCGACCCCGAGGTGATCGCCTACCTGGAGGCCGAGAACGCCTACACCGATGCCGCGACCGCACACCTGGAACCGTTGCGGAATGCCATCTTCGATGAGATCAAGGCCCGAACCAAGGAGACCGACCTGTCGGTTCCGGCGCGCCGCGGTCAGTGGTGGTATTACGCGAGGACTTTCGAAGGCAAGCAGTACGGCGTCCAATGCCGCTGTCCGGTAACCGATCCCGACGACTGGACTCCGCCGCTTCTGGACGAGGCCACCGAGATTCCCGGCGAGCAGGTGCTGCTCGACCAGAATGTCGAAGCGCAGGGCCATGACTTCTTCGCGCTCGGTGCGGCCGGCGTCAGCCCGGACGGCAATATCCTGGCCTACTCCGTCGACGTCGTCGGAGACGAGCGGTACACGTTGCGGTTCAAGGATTTGTCCACCGGTGAGCTGCTGGCCGACGAGATCGCCGGGATCGGCGCGGGCGTGACCTGGGCGACCGACAACAGCACCGTCTACTACATCACCGTCGACGCGGCCTGGCGACCGGACACCGTGTGGCGCTACCGGATCGGTGCGGGCGGGCAAGCCGAGCAGGTCTACCACGAGGACGATGAGCGGTTCTGGCTGTCGGTGGGACGCACCCGCAGCGACGCCTACGTGTTGATCGCGGCCGGTTCGTCGATCACCTCCGAGGTGCGCTACGCCGACGCCGCCGACCCGGCGGCCGATTTCACCGTGGTGCTGCCCCGCCGGGAAGGCATCGAGTACTCCGTGGAGCACGCCGTCGTCGGCGGCCAGGATCGATTCCTCATGTTGCACAACGACGGTGCGGTCAACTTCACCCTGGTGCAGGCCCCGGTGAGCGACCCGGCCGCAAGTGAGACCCTGATCGCCGGACGTGACGACGTGCGGCTGGACATGGTGGACGCGTTCGCCAATCACCTGGTGATCGGTTACCGGGCCGAAGGGTTGCCGCGCATTCAGCTGTGGCCGATCGGCACGTGCGGCCAATACCAAGCGCCGCAGGACATCACCTTCGACACCGAACTGACGTCGGCGGGCCTGGGGGCCAACCCGAACTGGGACAGCCCCAAACTCCGGGTGGGCGCGACCTCCTTCATCACCCCGGTCCGCATCTACGACATCGACCTGGCGACCGGCCAGCGCACGCTGCTGCGCGAGCAGTCGGTACTAGGCGACTACCGCAGTTCGGACTACGTCGAATACCGCGACTGGGCTCACGCCGAGGACGGAACACGGGTGCCGGTTTCGGTCGTGCACCGCGCGGGTATCGAACTGCCCGCGCCCACACTGATTTACGGCTACGGCGCCTATGAGATGTGCGAAGACCCGCACTTCTCCATCGCCCGGCTCTCGCTGCTGGACCGCGGCATGGTGTTCGCGGTGGCGCATGTCCGGGGCGGCGGCGAGATGGGCCGGCTGTGGTACGAGGGCGGAAAGCTGTTGGAGAAGAAGAACAGCTTCACCGACTTCGTCACCGCGGGGCGTCACCTGATCGATTCGGGCGTCTGTGCACCGCGGGGCCTGGTGGCGATGGGTGGCAGCGCAGGCGGGCTGCTGATGGGGGCGGTCACCAATCTGGCACCGGAACTGTTCGCCGGGGTGGTGGCCCAGGTCCCGTTCGTCGACCCGCTCACCACCATCTTGGACCCGTCGCTGCCGCTGACCGTCACCGAATGGGACGAATGGGGAAACCCGTTGGACGATCACGACGTCTACCGGTACATGAAGTCCTACTCGCCGTACGAGAACGTCACCGAACGCGGGTACCCGCCGATCCTGGCCACCACTTCCCTTCACGACACCCGGGTCTACTACGTCGAACCGGCGAAATGGGTTGCGGCGCTGCGGCACGCCAAGACCGACAGCAATCCGGTGCTGCTGAAGACCCAGATGACAGCGGGCCACGGTGGCATCTCCGGGCGTTACGAGCGCTGGAAGGACACCGCATTCCACTACGCCTGGCTGCTGTCGACAGCGGGTTGCGGGTAACGTCGCGGCCATGAGCCTCGCCGATATCCCGCTGACCACCCTCGACGGCACGCCCACCTCGCTGGCCGACTACAGCGACCGGGCCGTGCTGATCGTCAACGTCGCCTCCAAGTGCGGGCTCACCCCGCAGTACGGGGCCCTGGAGCAGCTTGCGCAGGACTACGCCGGCCGCGGCCTGACGGTGCTCGGTGTGCCCTGCAACCAGTTCATGGGCCAGGAACCCGGCAGCCCCGAGGAGATTGCGACCTTCTGCTCCACCACCTACGGCGTGACGTTCCCGCTGCTGGCCAAGACCGACGTCAACGGCGATGCCCGGCACCCGCTGTACGCGGAGCTGACCAAGGCCGCCGACGCCGACGGCGCGGCCGGGGACGTGCAGTGGAACTTCGAGAAGTTCCTGCTCGCCCCGGGCGGCGCCGTGGTCAACCGGTTCCGCCCCACCACGGTGCCGGACGCACCGGAGGTGATCGCCGCCATCGAGGCCGTCGTGCCGCGCTGATGCGTACCCGCTCGCAGCGCTTCCCGAGCGTGCGCTCGTTGGCGCTGGCCTACCGGTTCCGCGAGAGCCTGTTTCTGCTGCCGCTGCTGATCGTGTGCGGTGGCATGCTGCTGGCCGTCGCGTCCCGTACCGCGGACCGACGCCTCGGTGATTCGCCGCGGCTGCTGCTGAAGATGGACAGCGGCGTGGCCACCACGCTGCTGTCCACCATCGCCGGTGCCACGATCACCACCGCGGGGGTCATCTTCTCGCTGACCATCGTGAGCCTGCAGCTGGCCAGCTCACAGCTATCGCCGCGGGTGATGCGCTGGTTCATCCGGGACCGGCTCAGCCAGGTGGTGATCGGCCTGCTGGTGGCGACGTTCGTGTACTGCGTGCTGAGCCTGCCGGATCTGGACGGCTCCTCACCGGCTCCCGCGCCGCCGGTGACGGTCACGGTCGCGGTCGTGCTGACCATCGCCACCGTCATCACGATCATCGCCCACGTCGATCACCTGGCGCATCGGCTCGAGGTCGGCCAGGTGGTGCGCGAGATCGCGGCGGAGGGCTCGATGGTGATCGATGTCGTGGCGGCCGCAGCGGCCGGCGAGCAGCCGGCCCCCGACGCGGACGTGGAGGCCCCGCCGGATGCGCTGCGACTGACCTCGCCCGGCAACGGCTGGGTCAGCCGGGTCGACACCAAGCGGCTGCTGGCCGCCATCCCGGCGGACACCACCATCCGGTTGGACACCCGAGTCGGCGCGTACATCCACCTGGGGCAACCGCTGGTCACGATCTGGCCGGAGCCGGCTCATCCGGATCGGGTGCGGCAGAAGCTGACCCGGGCGATCGGGGTCAGCGGCAGCCGCACCATGCAGGAGGATATCGACTTCGCGTTCCGTCAACTGGTCGACATCGGGCTGCGCGCGCTGAGTTCGGCCATCAACGACCCCACCACCGCGGTGGAGGCGACATTGCGAGTGGGCAGTCTGCTTCGCCGGCTGCTGGTGATGCCTTCGCCGCTGCGGGCGGTGGCCGGCCCGGACGGTCGGATTCTGCTGCGGCCCTGGGTCCTTGACGCCGAGGAGTACATCGCGCACGGCTTCGATCAGCTGCGCCAGGTCGCGCCCGGGCAACCGCTGGTGGCGGCTACGATCCTGCGGGTATTGCGGATGCTGATCGCCCGCGTCCAGGAAGAAGACCGGAATGAATATGTTCCGGCGCTGCGTGAGCAGGCCGATCTGCTGCTGGAATCCCTTGCCAAGACGCCGGATCTGCATCCGCGGGACCTGATGAGACTGCGTGCGATCGCCGCCAACAGCACCGACCCGGCCGATCACAGCAACCGTCGTCGGTTGACCCCGTAGCGCTGTCTGACGTCTTCCTCGATGTCACCGGCCGGACACCTGCGGTCGCCACACTGGTGACGTGACCGGACAACTGATCGTCTCCGTCTCCGGGATCGAGGCGCGCAGCTGCGCCGACGCCGAGGCGTTCTGCGCACAGCTGGACGCCCGCGGGGTGCCGGTGTCATTGCTGGTGGCGCCGCGGCTGGGCGCGGACTACCGGCTGGACCGCGACGCGGGCACCAGCGACTGGCTGCGGCAGCGGCGGGCCGGCGGCGCGGCGATCGTGCTGCACGGCTTCGACGAGGCCGCCACCAAGAAACGCCGCGGCGAATTCGCCACGCTGCCCGCCCACGAGGCGAACCTGCGGCTGCTCGGCGCCGACCGGGTGCTCGAACACCTGGGGCTGCGGACCCGACTGTTCGCCGCGCCCGGCTGGACGGTGTCTGCGGGGACTGTGACTGCATTGCCCCGCAACGGGTTCCGGTTACTGGCCGGCCTGCACGGGGTGACCGATCTGGTGACCGGCAGCACCGAGCGGTCCCGGGTGGTCGGCATCGGAGCCGGTTTCCCGAAGGCGCCCTGGTGGTGCCGGATGGTGGTGACGACCAGCGAACGCATCGCCCGGCGCGGCGGAAAAGTGCGACTGTCGGTCGGTGCTCGCCAGCTCAGCGATCGGGGGGTGGCCGCGGCCATGCTCGACGCCGTGGACACCGCCCTGGAGCACGGCTGCCGGCCGGAGCGCTACCGCTGGCCCACGACCCCGGCGGAGGTGACCACCGGGCTCAGTGCCTGACCCGTTACGGTTGACCGCCATGAGCGGTAGCGCGGATGCCGATGCGATCGTCGTCGGTGCGGGTCTGGCCGGCCTGGTGGCGGCGTGCGAACTGGCCGATCGCGGCCGGCAGGTGCTGATCCTCGACCAGGAGAACAGCGCGAACCTGGGCGGGCAGGCGTTCTGGTCCTTCGGCGGCCTGTTCTTCGTCGACAGCCCCGAGCAGCGCCGGCTTGGGGTGCGCGACAGTCACGAACTGGCGCTGCAGGATTGGCTGGGCACCGCCGGCTTCGACCGGGCCGAAGATCACTGGCCGCGGCAGTGGGCGCACGCCTACGTCGACTTCGCCGCGGGCGAGAAGCGCAGTTGGCTGGCCGCCCGCGGACTGAAGGTGTTCCCACTGGTCGGCTGGGCCGAGCGCGGCGGCTACGGCGCGATCGGGCACGGCAACTCGGTGCCCAGGTTCCACATCACCTGGGGGACTGGCCCCGCCCTGGTGGAGATGTTCGCGAGCCGACTGCGCGAGCACCCGAAAGTCCGTTTCGTGCACCGCCACCGGGTGGACGAATTGATTGTCGAGGGTGGCCGGGCGACCGGGGTGCGCGGCGCCGTGCTGGAACCCAGCGACGCGCCGCGCGGAGTCGCATCGTCGCGGAACACGATGGGCGAGTTCGAGTTCCGTGCGTCTGCGGTGCTGGTGACCAGTGGTGGTATCGGCGGCAACCTCGATCTGGTGCGGCAGAACTGGCCGGAACGCATGGGCCGGGTGCCGTCGCAGCTGCTGGCGGGGGTGCCGGCTCACGTCGACGGCCGGATGATCGGGATCACCGAGGCGGCCGGCGGCCGGGTGATCAACCGCGACCGGATGTGGCACTACACCGAGGGCATCACCAACTACGACCCGATCTGGCCGGGCCACGGCATCCGGATCATTCCGGGCCCGTCGCCGCTGTGGCTGGATGCCGCCGGCACAAGACTGCCCGGGCCGCTGTATCCCGGTTTCGACACCCTGGGCACCCTCGAGCACATCGCCCGCTCCGGGTACGACTACACCTGGTTCGTGCTCAACGCGAAGATCATCGAGAAGGAATTCGCGTTGTCCGGCCAGGAGCAGAACCCGGATCTGACCGGGCGCAGCCTGAAACAGCTGATCGCGTCGCGGGCACGCAAGGGCCCGCCGCCGCCGGTGCAGGCGTTCGTCGAGCGCGGTGTGGACTTCGTGCGGGCCGATTCACTGCGCGAACTGGTCGCGGCGATGAACGACCTGCCCGAGGTGGCGCCGCTGGATTATGCGACGGTCGAGGCGGAGGTCACCGCGCGCGATCGCGAGGTGGCCAACCGATTCAGCAAGGACGGCCAGATCACCGCCATCCGCGGTGCCCGGGCCTACCTGGGCGACCGGCTGGGCCGGGTGGTGGCGCCGCACCGGCTGACCGATCCCAAGGCCGGCCCGCTGATCGCGGTCAAGTTGCACATCCTGACCCGTAAGACGCTGGGGGGCTTGGAGACCGACCTCGGCGCCCGAGTGCTGGGCGGTGACGGCAAACCGATCGACGGGCTCTATGCCGCCGGTGAGGTGGCCGGTTTCGGCGGCGGCGGGGTGCACGGCTACCGGGCGCTGGAGGGCACGTTCCTGGGTGGCTGCATCTTCTCCGGTCGCGCCGCCGGGCGTACCGCGGCCGCCGACATCGCCTGAGTTCTGACCGACCGCATCGGCCGCGAGCGTGCACAGCTGTACGTCCTGACCGGCGTGTCGCGGCACAAACATGCACGCTCGCGCACAGGGGGCGGGCTCAGAACCCGACGTCGCTTTCGGCCGGCAGCACCTGGAAGTCGGTGCGGCCCATCTCGGCCAACCGGCCGTGATAGATGCCCCGCGCGTCGGGCGCGATGATGCCTTGGTGGATCGGCACCGCGGCCCGAGGCGCCACCGCGCGCAGGTAGTCGACCGCCTCGGAGATCTTCATCCACGGCGCCGCCGCCGGGGTGGCCAGCACGTCCACCGGCTCGCCGGGGACGAACAGCGCGTCACCGGGATGCATCAACCGGGCCGGATGGCCGTCGTCTCCGATCAGGTAGGAGATGTTGTCGATCACCGGCAGCTCCGGGTGGATCACCGCATGTACCCCGCCCACCCCGCGCACCCGCAGCGAGCCGACCGAGAACGCGTCCCCGACCTGCACCGCCTGCCACGGCGCACCCAGCTGGGCGGCGGTCTGCGGGTCTGCGTAGAGCGCGGCACCCGGGTTGGCCTCGATCAGCGCCGGCAGTCGCGCCACATCGGCGTGGTCGGGGTGCTGATGGGTGATCAGGATGGCCGCCAGGCCGGTGATGCCCTCGAAGCCGTGCGAGAAGTTGCCCGGGTCGAACAGCACGGTGGTGTCGCCGAAGTCGGCGAGCAGGCAGGAATGGCCGAAGTGGGTCAGACGCATAGCTAAAGATTGTGCGCTCCGGCGGCGCGGACGGGCATCGGTATTGTTGAGCCGTCCGATTCCCCGTCGACAGTAGGGAGCGCGCGTGGCCCGGGTGGTTGTGCACGTGATGCCCAAAGCCGAGATCCTCGACCCGCAGGGCCAGGCGATCGTCGGCGCGCTTTCCCGCCTCGGGCACGGCGGGGTCTCCGACGTGCGGCAGGGCAAGCGCTTCGAGCTCGAGGTCGACGATTCGATCGATGACGCCGCGCTCGCCGAGATCGCCGAATCGCTGCTGGCCAACACCGTGATCGAGGACTTCACCGTCAGTCGGGAGACCTCGTGAGCGCCCGCATCGGCGTCATCACCTTTCCCGGCACCCTCGACGACGTCGACGCCGCCCGCGCGGTGAAGTTCGTCGGGGCCGAGCCGGTCAGCCTCTGGCACGCCGACGCCGACCTCAAGGGGGTCGACGCCGTCGTCGTACCCGGCGGCTTCTCCTACGGCGACTACCTGCGCTGCGGGGCCATCGCCCGGTTCGCCCCGGTGATGGGCGAGGTCATCAAAGCGGCCGGTGCGGGCATGCCGGTGCTGGGCATCTGCAACGGCTTCCAGGTGCTGTGCGAGGCGGGCCTTTTGCCGGGCGTGCTGACCCGCAACGCCGGCCTGCACTTCGTCTGCCGCGACGTCTGGCTGCGGGTGGCCGCCACCGGCACCGCGTGGACCTCCCGGTTCGACGCGGACGCCGACATCCTGGTGCCGCTCAAATCCGGCGAGGGCCGCTACGTGGCTTCCGAAGCCGTGCTCGACGAGCTGGAGGGCGAGGGCCGGGTGGTCTTCCGCTACCTGGACAACATCAACGGTTCGATGCGTGACATCGCCGGGGTGAGCTCGGCCAACGGCCGGGTGGTGGGCCTGATGCCGCACCCCGAGCACGCCATCGAGGCGCTGACCGGGCCGAGCGACGACGGGCTGGGGCTGTTCTACTCCGCGCTGGACGCGGTGCTCTCAGTCTGAGTCAGCAGTTCAGCGCGACCGCGGCTTCGGCGGTGTAGCACAGGAACGTGAGCGTCTCCTGCAGGTAGAGCTGCACGCTGTCGGCATCATGCGAGGTATATCCGATCGACACGTCGGTGCCCAACTGCAGATCGAAATCCCCGCCCCGGGTGGTCAGCACGAATGCGCCGTCGATCGCCGGCGCCCAGATGATGTCGCCGTCGACCAGCCGGTGCAGGTGCTCGCGGATCGGATAGCCGTGGTCGGAGGTCTCGGAGACCTTGGTGTAGGCGTCGGCCGACAGCAGCACCGAATAGGGGCCGTCCACCCCGGCCAGCCGCAGCGCCGAGAGTGCCTGGCTGATCACGTCTGGGATGTCACGCGGGTCGTCGGGCAGCGTCAGCGCCGGATTCGAGCTGGCGTCGCGAATGCCGTCGACGGATGCGGCCGGATAACCCTGGAAGATCATCCGGTCCTCGGCGAACGCCAGCTTCTTGGCCGCCTCCTTGACCGGGTCCCAGTCCGGGTCCTGCGAACCGCGCTCGACGTCGTCGATCTCCGCGCGCGACAGGGTGAACGGAACACGCAGGCGCACCAGGGGTTTGCTGTCACGCAGGTGTGCGACCACGCCGTCTGCCGGCGCACCGACATCGGTCAGCCGGCCGGTGCCCACCGCGGCCGCCGTCGGCCCGGCCGGTTCGCTGACGTCGACCACGCGACGGCCGGCGATGTGCCGCTTGAACGTCCGGGCCGCCTCCTGCTCGATGTCGGCCCAGGCCGCTTCGGTGACCGGGGCCAGATCGCGATACAGGTTGTTCATTACGAAATTCCTTTCAGGCTGCCTATGTTCAGTGAGCCGTCAACGCCGTCACCGGCGGACTCGACGGGCCCGGTGCGGGCCGGGACCGCCAATCCCGCCAGCGGTGGCGGATCGTCGAGGAAGTCGGCGGTGGGGGTGAAGAACATCCCGCCGGTGATCGCGGTGGAGAAATCCAGGATGCGGTCAGTGTTGCCCGGCGGGTCGCCGAAGAACATGTTGCGCAGCATCCGCTCGGTGATCTCCGGGCTGCGCGCGTAAGCGATGTAGTACGTCCCGGACTCGCCGGAACCCACCGTGCCGAACGGCATGTTGTGCCGCACGATGTCCAGTTCGTTGCCGTCCTCGTCGGTGATCACGTTCAACGCGACATGCGAGTTGGCCGGCTTCACCGCGTCGTCGTACTCGATGTCATCGGCCTTGGTGCGCCCGATCACCCGCTCCTGCTCGGTGACGCCCAGCGCCTCCCAGGCGGCCATGTCGTGCAGGTACTTCTGAATATGCACATAGGACCCGCCGGCGAACTCCGGGTCCTCATCGCCCACCGCGGTGGCGTCCACCGCTTCGTCGCCGACCGGGTTCTCGGTGCCGTCGACAAAGCCGAGCAGGTCGCGATTGTCGAAGAATCGGAAGCCGTGCACCTCATCGACCACGGTGATCGACCCGGCCATCGCCTTGACGATGCGTCCCGCCAACTCGAAGCAGACGTCCATGGTCTCGCCCTTGATGTGGAACAACAGATCCCCCGGGGTGGCCGGCGCGGTGTGCCGCGGCCCGGTCAGCTCCACGAACGGATGCAGCTGCGCCGGCCGGGGCCCGCTGAACAACCTGTCCCAGGCCTCCGAGCCGATCGAGGTCACCAGCGACAGCTGCTTGGTCGAGTCGCGGAAACCGATCGCCCGGGCGAAACCCGCCAGCTCCGGCAACGCGTCGTGCACGGCTGCCTCGCCGCCCTCATCGATGGTTGCGACCAGGAAAATGGCCGCGCAGGTCAGTGGAGCGGTCACAGGCTGAGCGGACGGCACGATACTGACCCTAGCGTCCCCGTCGGGCTCGGGTAGGAAACACTGGTGGACATGGCCGCTACCGCAATCGGGTTATGCGAGTTCATCGACGCCTCACCGTCACCGTTTCACGCCTGCGTCACCGTCGCGCAGCGACTGGCGGCCGCCGGCTACACCGAGCTGGCCGAATCCGACCGCTGGCCGCAGGCGCCCGGGCGGTACTTCGTGGTCCGCGCCGGCTCGGTGGTGGCCTGGGACAGCTCGCGGCACGGTGGTGATCCGGCGCCGTTCCGGATCATCGGCGCGCACACCGACAGCCCGAACCTGCGCGTCAAGCAGCATCCCGCCCGCGAGGCGGCCGGTTGGCAGATGGTAGCGCTGGAGCCCTATGGCGGTGCCTGGCTGAACTCCTGGCTGGACCGCGACCTGGGCATCAGCGGGCGGCTGTCCGTACGCAGCGGTGCCGGCATCAAGCACCACCTGGTCCGCATCGACGAACCGATTCTGCGGGTGCCGCAACTGGCCATCCACCTCGCCGACGACCGCAAAGCCGTCGCGCTGGACCCGCAACGCCACCTCAACGCGGTGTGGGGTGCTGGCGGTTCGCCGGACTTCCTGGGCTACGTCGCCGAACGCGCCGGCGTGGAGCCCCGCGACATGCTGGGCTTCGATCTGATGACCCACGACTTGGCGCCGTCGAGGGTGACCGGTGTCGGGGAGGTGCTCGTCAGCGCGCCGCGACTGGACAACCAGGCCAGCTGCTACGCCGGGCTGGAGGCGCTGTTGGCGGCCGGAATCGGCCGGTATGTGCCGGTGCTGGCGCTGTTCGACCACGAGGAGGTCGGGTCGACCTCGGACCACGGTGCCGGATCGGACCTGCTGGCCACCGCGCTGGAACGGATCACGCTGGCCGCCGGTGGGGACCGGGAGGACTTCCTGCGCCGGCTGGCCGGCTCCACGCTGGCCTCGGCCGACATGGCGCATGCCACCCACCCCAACTACCCGGACCGCCACGAGCCGGCCCATCAGATCGCGATCAACGGCGGTCCGGTGCTCAAGGTGCAGCCGAACCTGCGCTACGCCACCGACGGGCGCACCGCCGCTACGTTCGCGCTGGCCTGCGCGCAGGCCGGGGTTGCGCTGCAGCGCTACGAGCACCGTGCCGACCTGCCGTGCGGGTCGACCATCGGCCCGATGAGCGCGGCGCGCACCGGAATCCCCACCGTCGACATCGGCGCCCCGCAGCTGGCCATGCATTCGGCGCGGGAGCTGATGGGTGCGCGCGACGTCGCCGCCTACGCGGCAGCACTGACCGCGTTCCTGGCGCCGGACTGAGCGATCTCGGCGCGATTGTCTGCGCCCAGCGACGACAATCGCGCCGAATTCGGGTGCCATAGACTGTGCCCGTGACGCCCCCGACCGCGCTGGACACCGTCGAGCACGCCGCTGCAACGCCTGATCACCCGCAACCGTTCGCCGAGTTGGGTCTCAAGGACGACGAGTACCAGCGCATCCGCGACATCCTGGGCCGCCGCCCCACTGACGCCGAGCTGGCCATGTACTCGGTGATGTGGAGCGAGCACTGCTCCTACAAGTCCTCCAAGGTGCACCTGCGCTACTTCGGTGAGACAACCACCGAAGAGATGCGGGCATCGATGCTGGCCGGTATCGGCGAGAACGCCGGCGTGGTCGACATCGGTGACGGCTGGGCGGTCACCTTCAAGGTCGAATCCCACAACCACCCCTCCTACGTCGAGCCGTACCAGGGTGCGGCCACCGGAGTGGGCGGCATCGTGCGCGACATCATGGCGATGGGTGCTCGCCCGGTCGCGGTAATGGACCAGCTGCGCTTCGGTGCCGCCGACGCCCCCGACACCCGCCGGGTGGTCGACGGGGTGGTGCGCGGCATCGGCGGCTACGGAAACTCGTTGGGCCTGCCCAACATCGGCGGCGAGACCATCTTCGACGAGTGCTACGCGAGCAACCCGCTGGTGAATGCGTTGTGCGTTGGCGTGCTCAAGAAAGAAGACCTGCACCTGGCGTTCGCCTCCGGTACCGGCAACAAGATCATCCTGTTCGGGGCGCGCACCGGCCTGGACGGCATCGGCGGGGTGTCGGTGCTGGCATCGGAGACCTTCGGCGGGGACGAATCCGGCGCCGGGCGAAAGAAACTGCCGGCGGTGCAGGTCGGCGACCCGTTCACCGAGAAGGTGCTCATCGAGTGCTGCCTGGAGCTCTACGCCGCCAAGCTGGTGGTCGGCATCCAGGACTTGGGCGGCGCCGGACTGTCCTGCGCCACATCCGAATTGGCGTCTGCCGGCGACGGCGGTATGGCGATTCGACTGGAGCAGGTGCCATTGCGGGCCGAGGGTATGACCCCGGCCGAGGTGCTCTCCAGCGAATCGCAGGAGCGCATGTGCGCCGTCGTCACCCCGGAGAACGTCGACGCATTCATGGCGGTGTGCCGCAAATGGGATGTGCTGGCCACCGTGATCGGCGAGGTCACCGATGGCGACCGGCTGCAGATCACCTGGCACGGTCAGACCGTCGTCGACGTGCCGCCGCGCACCGTGGCCCACGAAGGTCCGATCTACCAGCGGTCCGTCGTGCGCCCGGACACCCAGGACGCGCTCAACGCCGACCGCAGCGACAAGCTGCCGCGGCCGACCACCGACGACGAACTGCGCGCGACCGTGCTCGCGATGCTGGGCAGCCCGCACCTGTGCAGCCGGGCGTTCATCACCGAGCAGTACGACCGCTACGTGCGGGGCAACACCGTGCTCGCCGAGCACGCCGACGGCGGGATGCTGCGCATCGACGAGGCATCCGGGCGCGGTATCGCCGTCTCCACCGACGCCTCGGGCCGCTACACCAAACTGGACCCCTACACCGGCGCGCAGCTGGCACTGGCCGAGGCGTACCGCAATGTGGCGGTCACCGGCGCCACGCCCGTCGCCGTCACCAACTGCCTGAACTTCGGCTCGCCGGAAGACCCCGGGGTGATGTGGCAATTCGCCGAGGCGGTTCGTGGTTTGGCGGACGGCTGTGCGGCACTGGGGATTCCGGTGACCGGCGGCAACGTCAGCTTCTACAACCAGACCGGCGCCACACCGATCCACCCGACCCCGGTGGTCGGGGTGCTCGGCGTGATCGACGACGTGAAACGGCGACTGCCCACCGCGTTCGGCGTCGAGCCGGGCGAGACGCTGATGCTGCTGGGCGACACCCGCGACGAGTTCGACGGCTCCATCTGGGCGCAGGTGACCGGCAATCACCTCGGCGGCCTCCCGCCCATGGTCGACCTGGCGCGCGAGCAACTGCTCGCCGAGGTGCTGCGTTCGGCCTCGCGGGACGGCCTGGTCTCCGCGGCCCACGACCTGAGCGAAGGCGGTCTGATCCAGGCCGTGATCGAATCGGCCCTCGCGGGCGAAACAGGTTGCCGCATACTGCTGCCCGAAGCGGCCGACCCGTTCGTCTGGCTGTTCTCCGAGTCGGCGGGCCGGGCGGTGGTCGCGGTGCCGCGCACCGAGGAGAGTCGATTCCGGTCCATGTGCGAGGCGCGCGGACTGCCCGTCGAGCGCATCGGCGTGGTGGACCAGGCCTCGCAAGAGGTGGAGGTGCAGGGCCGGTTCTCCATCTCGCTGGCAGAGCTGCGCGCCACCTCCGAGTCGGTGCTGCCGGGGCTGTTCGGATAGCCGGACCGGCATGGGGACCACCGCCGTCGCACCCAGGGGGAGACATCCGCTGCTGGTGTGGGCGTGGGGCCTGCTGCGGCTGAAATTCGTCGGGGTGGCCTTCGGGGCACTGCTCTTCTGCCTGTCGCTGACCCCGTCGCTGCTGCCGCGGGACTGGTTGTTCCAGGGCCTGATCGGCGGGCTCAACGCGGCTTTCGGCTACGGCCTGGGCGTGGGAGTCGGTGCGGCGCTGGACCGTTTCGTGCTGCACGGCGCCCGCTGGTGGCCGCCGTCGTCCCGGGTGCTGTTCGCGCTGAAGGCGGCCGTCGTGGTGGTCTCACCGGCCGCGTGCCTGCTGATGCTAATCCCGGCCGCCGGCTGGCAACGGCAGGTCTCGGAACTGCTGGGTGTCGACGGTCCCGAGACGCCGGGCTACCTACGGACCCTGATCGTGGCGATCGGGACGGCGGCTCTGTCGGTGGCCGCCGTGCGGGTGGTGTTCGATGCGATCAAGCTGCTGGCCCGCAGGCTGATCCAGCGCTGGCACCTGCACAGCGAAGTCGCCATGTTCATCGGGACGGCGATCGTGGTCGTGCTGCTGGTGACCTTGATCAACGGCGTGCTGATCCGCGGGTTCTTCATCGGAGCCAACGCGCTGTCCGAGCCGCAGAACTCTGCCACCAAGACCGGGGTGTCGCAACCACTGCAACCGGAAAGATCAGGCAGCACAGCATCTTTGGTTCCCTGGGACACTCTTGGCTTCCAGGGACGCAACTTTGTCGCCGGCGGGCCGCGTGCCGAAGAACTGCAACAGGTCAACGGCCGGCCGGCCAAGGAACCCATCCGGGTGTACGCCGGTTTGCACAGCGCCGGTGACGATCAGGCCCGGATGGAGCTGCTGCTCGACGAACTGGAGCGCACCAAAGCCTTTGAGCGCCAAGTGTTGGTGATCGTCCCGACCACCGGAACCGGCTGGATCAACCCGGTCGCGGCACGGTCGCTGGAGATGGTCTACAACGGTGACACCGCCATGGTCGGGGTGCAGTACTCCTACCTGCCGAGCTGGGTCTCGTTTCTGGCCGACAGGCAGAAATCGGCGGACTCCGGGCGGATGCTGATCGACACCATCGGTGCCCGCTGGCGGGAGTTGTCACCGGATCATCGCCCCAAGCTGGTGCTCTACGGCGAGAGCCTGGGTGCGATGGCCGGTCAGGCCGCGTTCGATTGGCTGCCCGACATCGCCGAACAGGGATTCGAGGCGGTGCTGTGGGTGGGTCCGCCCCATGCCAGCTCACTGTGGCAAGCGCTGGTGGCTCGGCGTGACCCGGGGACCCCCGAGGTGCGACCGCGCTACGACAACGGACGCACGGTGCGATTCGCCCAGGGAACCGAGCCTGCCGAGATCGCCCGCATCGCCGCGCCGCCGTGGGCCGGAACCCGGGTGCTGTTCCTGCAGCACGCGTCCGACCCGGTGGTGTGGTGGTCGCCGGAGTTGCTGTTCGCCCGGCCGGCCTGGCTGACCGAGCCACCCGGTGAGGACCGCACCGCGTCCATGCGCTGGTATCCGATGGTGACGTTCTGGCAGGTCAGTGCCGACCTGGCGCACGGTGAGTCGATGCCGGCCGGGCACGGTCACAACTACTCGAACGCCGTTCTGGACGGCTGGGTGGCGGTGCTGCCGCCGTCCGGCTGGACGCCGGGGGAGACCGAGCGGATCCGGGCCGCAATGCAGCAGCACCGAGAGCAGAGCCGGTGATCGACCCGGCGCAGACGCGTCAGGCCGTGCTTGCACTCGCCGGCTGGCTGCGCGACGAGCACCTGCCCGCGCCGGATCGCACCGCGTTGGCCGCGGCCGTCCGCCTGACCGCCCGGACGCTGGCCGAGCTGGCTCCGGGGGCCAGCGTCGAGGTGCGGGTGCCGCCGTTCGTGGCCGTGCAGTGCATCGCCGGGCCGCGACATACCCGCGGGACCCCGCCGAACGTCGTCGAGACCGACCCGCGCACCTGGCTGCTGCTGGCGACCGGGTTGCTGCGCACCACCGACGCGACGGCGACCGCGAAGCTGCGGATGTCCGGTTCGCGGGCCGCCGAGATCGCCGGATGGCTGCCGTTGGTCAAACTTGACGCGATTTGACCGTAGACTGATCCCCGTCACCTTCACCCGCCCCCCGGGAGCAGACAAAACGTGCTTGACCAGCAGGTTGAAGATCTTGAGAACTCGCCTCGCGAGGAATGCGGTGTATTCGGTGTATGGGCTCCCGGTGAAGAAGTAGCGAAGCTCACTTATTACGGCCTGTATGCGCTGCAACACCGCGGCCAGGAAGCGGCCGGTATCGCCGTCGGCGACGGCTCGCAGGTGCTGGTCTTCAAAGACCTGGGTCTGGTCAGCCAGGTGTTCGATGAGCAGACGCTGGCGGCCATGCCCGGCCATGTGGCGGTCGGGCACTGCCGCTACTCCACCACCGGCGACACCACCTGGGAGAACGCCCAGCCGGTGTTCCGCAACACCGCTGCGGGCACCGGGCTGGCCCTGGGCCACAACGGCAACCTGGTCAACACCGCCGAACTGGCCGGCCGCGCCCGCGAGCTGGGCCTGATCGACACCCGCCGGCCCGGTGTGGCCACCACCGACTCCGACATCCTCGGCGCCCTGCTGGCACACGGCGCGGCCGACACCACCCTGGAGCAGGCCGCGCTGGAACTGCTGCCGACCGCACGCGGCGCGTTCTGCCTGACCTTCATGGACGAGAACACCCTGTATGCGGCCCGCGACCCGTGGGGAGTGCGGCCGCTGTCGCTGGGGCGGCTCGATCGCGGCTGGGTGGTGGCCTCGGAGACCGCCGCGCTCGACATCGTCGGCGCCTCGTTCGTCCGCGACATCGAACCCGGTGAGCTGTTGGCCATCGACGCCGACGGGGTGCGCTCCACCCGGTTCGCCAACCCGACGCCCAAGGGCTGCGTGTTCGAGTACGTCTACCTGGCCCGGCCCGACAGCACCATCGGCGGGCGGTCGGTGCACGCCACCCGGGTGGAGATCGGCCGTCGGCTGGCTCGCCGGCATCCCGTCGAGGCAGACCTGGTCATCGGGGTTCCGGAGTCGGGCACACCCGCCGCCGTGGGCTACGCCCAGGAGTCCGGCATCGACTACGGGCAGGGCCTGACCAAGAACGCCTACGTCGGGCGGACCTTCATCCAGCCGTCGCAGACCATCCGGCAGCTGGGCATCCGGCTCAAGCTCAATCCGCTCAAGGAGATCATCCGCGGCAAGCGGCTGATCGTCGTCGACGACTCGATCGTGCGGGGCAACACGCAGCGGGCGCTGGTGCGGATGCTGCGGGAGGCCGGCGCCGTGGAGGTGCACGTGCGGATCGCCTCGCCGCCGGTGCGCTGGCCGTGTTTCTACGGCATCGACTTCGCCTCGCCCGCCGAGCTGATCGCCAACGCCGTCGAGGACCAGGAGGAGATGCTCGAGGCGGTGCGCCGCACCATCGGCGCCGACAGCCTGGGCTACGTCGGCCTGGAGGACATGATCGCGGCCACCGAGCAGCCCAAGTCGCGGCTGTGCAGCGCCTGCTTCGACGGCAACTATCCGATCGAGTTGCCCGGCGACAGCGTCCTGGGCAAGAACGTCGTCGAGCAGATGCTGAGCAACACCGCGCGCAAAGCGGAGAGCGACAACGACCCCGCGCTGACGCAGTCCTGACCCAGTTCGTCAGAGAGTCCTGAAGCCGACATCCCGCCCAAGTGTCAACTACTTGACACTAAAGGTGCCGCTCGATAGCGTCGGCGCCAGTGACCCGGCGTGAGGACAGGAGTGGTTGTGGCGCGTTTTCCGAAGCCGCCCGAGGGTAGTTGGACCCAGCACTACCCCGAGCTCGGTACCGAACCGGTGTCGTACCGCGATTCCGTCAGCCCGGATGTCTACGAGAAGGAGCGCGCGGCGATCTTCCGGCGTGCCTGGCTGAATGTCGGTCGGGTAGAGCAGATTCCGCGGAAGGGCAGCTACTTGACCCGGGAACTCAAGGTGGTCAACACCTCGATCATCCTGGTGCGAACCGGATCCGGCGAGATCAAGGCCTATCACAATGTCTGTCGGCACCGCGGGAACAAGTTGGTGTGGGACACCATGCCATTGGAGGAGGCGAGCGGGAACTGTCGCCAGTTCACCTGCAAGTACCACGCCTGGCGCTACGACCTGGATGGCAATCTGGATTTTGTCCCGCAGCAGGAAGAGTTCTTCGACTTGGACAAGAGCCGCTACGGGTTGGTCGCCGTGCACTGTGAAGTCTGGGAAGGGTTCATCTTCGTCAACTTCTCCGCCACTCCCGAGCAGTCTCTGCGCGAATTCCTCGGGCCGATGGTCACGGCGTTGGAGGGCTACCCATTCGGGCAGCTGACGTCGCGGTGGCAGTACCGCTCGTCGGTCAATTCCAACTGGAAGCTCTTCTTGGACGCCTTCCAGGAGTTCTATCACGCGCCGGTACTGCACGGGAACCAGACGCCGACGGCCTTTCGGGTGGCGGCCGAACAGGCCGGCTTCGAGGCGCCGCACTACCGGATCGAGGGCCCGCATCGCCTGGTCAGCACCTCGGGCGTGCGGGCCTGGGAGATGGCGTCGGAGATGCGCAAGCCGATCGAGGACATCTGCCGGAGCGGGCTTTTCGGGCCGTGGGACCCGCCGGATATCGGCCCGATGCCAGCCGGCCTCAATCCCGCGAAATGCGTTCCGTGGGGACTGGACTCGTTTCAGATCTTCCCCAACTTCACCATCCTGTTCTGGGGCCAGGGCTGGTATCTGACCTACCACTACTGGCCGACCGCGCACGACTCGCACATTTTCGAAGGCACGCTGTACTTTCCGCAGCCGCGGACTCCCCGCGAGCGGGTCGCCCAGGAACTGGCGGCGGTGTCGTTCAAGGAGTACGGGCTGCAGGACGCCAGCACCTTGGAGGCCACCCACACGATGATCGGCACGGGCGTGGTGGACAACTTCCTGCTCAACGACCAAGAGGTGCTGATCCGGCACTTTCACGCCGAGACCGCCGCGTGGATAGCCGAACACGAGCGCGCTACGGCAGAGGTCTGACGGATCGTGACCGCCATGCTGCCAAAGGAATTCGCCGACCTCGAGCCGTTCGGCCAGTGGTGCCTGCCGTCTGAACCGGAGCGCTACGCCAAGCGCCTGAGCAGTTCGATGTCGGAGATGCAGGCGTTCTACGACGCCATCACGGCGCGCGCCGAAGATGCGCTGGCCTACTGCGACAAGTTCAGCCTCGACGACATGCCCGAGGACGTGCTGAACCTGATGCACTTGCTGTACTCCATGATCACGGTGGCCTTCCCGGCCGAAGCCTGGAAGCAGCCGCGCGTTCCCGACTCCGGCGGGGCCGTCATCGAGTGCATCGCCGAGCCGTTCCCGTGAGGCGCCAGGTGAGTCAGATCTCGGTGCTGCGCGCCGATCGGTGGCTCGACATCGATGCCGGTGTGGTGCGGTCACCCGCCGTCGTGGTGATCGAGGACGGCCGCATCACCGCCGTCAACCCCGATGCGCCCCTTCCGGTTTCGTCTGACGACATCGACCTCGGCGACGTCACGCTGCTGCCCGGGCTGATGGACATGGAGCTCAACCTGCTCATCGGCGGGCCGGGAAGTCCCGAAGGGCTTCCCACGCCGCTGCACGGTGTGCAGGACGACCCCGCCTACCGCACGTTGCGGGCCGCGGTCAACGCACGCACCACACTGGAAGCCGGCTTCACCACCGTCCGCAACTTGGGGCTGATGGTCAAGACCGGCGGTTACCTGCTTGATGTCGCACTGCAGCGCGCCGTCGATCAGGGCTGGCACGCGGGTCCGCGGATCTACCCCGCCGGCCATGCCGTCACGCCCTACGGCGGCCACCTGGATCCGACGGTCTTCCAACGGCTCGCGCCCGGCGTGATGCCGCTGTCGGTCGCCGAGGGCATCGCCAACGGGGTGCCGGATGTGACCGCCTGCGTGCGCTACCAGATCCGGCACGGCGCCAAGCTGATCAAGGTGTCGGCCTCCGGCGGAGTGATGTCGCACAGCACCGCCCCGGGCGCCCAGCAGTACTCCGACGCCGAACTGGCCGCAATCGCCGACGAAGCGCATCGCGCCGGGGTGCGGGTGGCTGCACATGCCATCGGCGACAACGCGATTCGGGCGTGCATCCGCGCGGGCATCGACTGCATCGAGCACGGTTTCCTGGCCACCGACGAGACGCTGGCGATGATGGTCGACCACGGCACCTTCCTTGTCTCCACCACCTACCTGACGGACGCCCTGGCCGTCGACCGGATCGCTCCGGAGCTGCGCAAGAAGGCGGCCGAGGTGTTTCCGCGGGCCAAAGCCATGTTGCCCAGGGCGATCGAGGCCGGGGTGCGCATCGCGTGCGGCACCGACGCGCCGGCGATCCCGCACGGGCAGAACGCCAAGGAGTTGTGCGCCCTGGTGGAGCGCGGTATGACACCGGTGCAGGCGCTGCGGGCGGCCACCGTCGTCAGTGCCGATCTCATCGACGCCGGCCATGAACTCGGACGCCTGGCGCCGGGCTACTGCGCCGATATCATCGCCGTACCGGGTGACCCGACCCGGGACATCGGTACCACCTGTGACGTGCGATTCGTCATGAAGGACGGCCGAGTCTACAAACGCAGTTGACCGGGAGGCGGGACATGGATCTCACCAACAACATCCTGTGGCTGCTCAAGCAGGCCTTCTACTATTCGCTGACCACCGTCAACGAGGCGATCAGCGAGCACGGGGTGAGTACCGCCCAGATCGGTCTGTTGCGCCAACTCGCCGGAGAGCCGGGGCTTTCCGGCGCCGAACTGGCACGTCGGCTGCTCATCACTCCGCAGGGCGTGCAACTGGCCCTGAGTGCGCTGGAGCGCCGCGGACTGGTGGAACGCAAACCTGATCCCCACCACGGCCGAATCCTGCGGGCCTATCTGACCGACGAGGGGCGTGCGGTGACGTCGGCGGTCGTCACCGACGCGATCACCGTCCACGAGCAGGTGTTCGGTGTGTTGAGCCCGCAGGAGCAGGACACGCTGCGAGCGCTGCTGGCCCGGGTCGTCGAGCAGGGCACCGGGCACACCCTGTTCGCCGACCACGTGGAGCCCTGACGCCGTTCCGGCGGGCCCGGACATCCAGTACTTGAGATCAATAACAAGTACTTGATAATATCCTCGACGAGGACGAAGGGGATGCAATGACCGCAGAGGTGCCGCAGCGGATCGCCGTGGTCACCGGTGGAGGCTCGGGCATGGGCGAGGCCACCTGCCACGAACTGGGCCGGCGCGGCTATTGCGTCGCCGTTCTCGACGTCAATGGCCAAGCCGCGCAGCGGGTTGCCGACGACGTGCGGAGCCGGGGCGGCACCGCGCTGGGCGTCGAGGTCGACGTCACCGATCGGGCCGCCGTCGACGAGGCCTTCGAGCACGTGCGCCGCGATCTCGGCCCGGTCGCCGCGCTGGTCACCAGCGCCGGACTCTTCGGCTACTGCGCCTTCGCCGATATCACTGCCGAGGACTGGGCCCGGATCATCGACGTCAACCTGACCGGGACGTTTCACTGCTGCCAGGCCGCGCTGCCGGACATGGTCGCCGCCGGGTGGGGGCGCATCGTGATGATCTCCTCGTCCAGTGCCCAGCGCGGATCGCCGTTCGCCGCGCACTACGCCGCGTCCAAGGGAGCGGTCATCACCCTGACGAAATCGCTGGCTCGCGAATACGCCACCCAAGGCATCACGGTTAACAACATCCCGCCGTCGGGCATCGAGACGCCCATGCAGCACCAGGGCCAAGCGGCCGGATACCTGCCACCGAACGAGCAGATCGCGGCCAACATCCCGATGGGGCGGCTGGGCACCGGCGCGGACATCGCCGCGGCAGTCGGGTTCTTGTGCTCGGAGGAAGCCGGTTTCATCACCGGTCAGGTACTCGGTGTCAACGGAGGGGCGGTGTTGTGACAGAACAACCTTCGAAGCGATCCGGCCGGCCCGCCGAGGGCTCGTGGACCGAGCACTATGAATTGGGAACCGGCCCGGTCTCCTTCGCCGACTCCACGTCGCGTGAGTTCTTCGAACTCGAGCGCGAAGCCGTGTTCAAGCGCGCCTGGCTCAACATCGGCCGCGTCGAGGAAACACCTGACCACGGCAGTTATGTCACCAAGGAGATCGAAGCGGCCCACGCATCGGTCATCGTGGTCTGCACCGACGGGGGGATTCGCGCGTTCCACAACGTCTGCCCGCGGTGCGCCACGAAGCTGGTCTGGCACGATTTCCCGGACCGCGAGACCGCCGGGCAATGTCAGGAGTTCAGCTGCAAACGCTGCCGCCGCAGTCACGGCTTCGACGGCGCCGACCCGGACCTGATCGGGGTGCACTGCGAGGACTGGAACGGCTTCGTCTTCATCAACTTCGCGGCCGAACCGCGGCAGGGGCTGCGCGAATTCCTCGGGCCGATGATCACCGGCCTCGACGGGTACCCCTTCGAGAAGCTGACCGAACGCTACGACTGGGTGGCCCACAACAACAGCAACTGGAAGATCTTCGCCGACGCGTTTCAGGAGTACTACCACGTTCCGGCATTGCATTCCCAACAGGTGCCGGCCCAAGTCCGGGTGCCCGACGCCGGATTCACCTGCGGCCATTTCCAACTCGACGGGCCGCACCGACTGGTCTCGACCGCCGGCCGACGCCGATGGCTGCTGCCCCCGGAGTACATGTACCCCATCGAGCGGGCCACCCGCAGCGGGCTGGTCGGCCCGTGGGAGACGCCCGACATCGGCGAGCTGCCGGCCGGGGTGAATCCGGGCGGCATCGAACCGTGGGGGATCAGCAACTTCCAGATCTTCCCCAACACCGAGATCCTCATCTACGGCGGCTGGTACCTGCTCTACCGGTACTGGCCCACCTCGCACAACACCCACCGGTTCGAGGCCCACACCTACTTCCATCCGGCCCGCACGGTGCGCGAGCGCATCGAGCACGAGGTGGCGTCGGTGGTGCTCAAAGAGTTTGCGCTGCAAGACGCCGGGATGCTCGGCGGCACCCAGGCAGCGCTGGAGTACGGCATCGTCGACGACTTCCCGCTGGGCGATCAAGAGATCCTGGTGCGCCACCTGCACAAGGTGGTGGGCGACTGGGTGGACGACTACCGACGTGAGCAGGCCGGCACGGGAGCGGCGCGATGACCGCCGCACGGCTGCCCAGCGCGTTCGCCGAACTGGAAGGATTCGCCGAAACCTGGTGCCTGCCAACCGAAACCGAACGCTTCGAGCAGAGGCTGGCCAGCACCATTCCGGAGCTGCGGCAGTTCTACGACGCGTTCTTTCCGCGCCTGGAAGAAGCGATCGAGTACTGCGACAAATTCGCGCTGGACGAACTTCCCGACGACGCGCGCAACCTGCTGCACCTGATCTATTCGCTGGTGATGGCGGCGATGGCGGTGGAGATCATGGGCCAGCCCGCCCCCGTCGACGCCGCCGACGCTGTCATGATCCGCACCGGTTGGCCGATCCCGTAGCCGGCGCGAAATCCTCAGAAAGGACAAGCCGATGAGTCTGCTCACCATCAACAAGCTGACGTCCTCGGTCGGTGCCGAGGTACTGGGCGTCGACCCCGAGCGCCTGGCCGCTGACGACAGCCTGGGTGCCGCGGTACTCGAGGCGTTGGAATCAAACGGCGTCCTGGTCTTCCACGATCTGCGGATCGACCCTCGCGCCCAGGTTGCGTTCTGCGGGCGGCTGGGCGGAGTCGACTACTCCTCGGACGGCCATCACGAGGTCGCCGGCATCTACCCCGTCACGCTGGACCGGTCCAAGAACTCGTCGGCGAGCTACCTGCGCGCCACCTTCGACTGGCACATCGACGGGTGCACGCCGACCGGCGACGAATACCCGCAGAAGGCCACCGTGCTCTCGGCGGTGCAGGTCGCCGAGCGCGGCGGCGAGACGGAATTCGCCAGCTCCTACGCCGCCTACGACGTGCTCACCGACGACGAGAAGCGACGCTACGGCGCGCTGCGCGTCGTCCACTCACTGGAGGCCTCCCAGCGGCGGGTCACCCCGGATCCCTCACCGGAAGAGCTGGCCCGGTGGCGGGCCCGGCCCACCCACGAACATCCACTGGTGTGGACGCACCGCGACGGCCGCCGGTCACTGGTACTGGGCGCCTCCGCCGACTACGTCGTCGGAATGGAACTCGACGCCGGGCGGGCCCTGCTCGACGAACTGCTCACGCGCGCCACCGTGGCCGGCCGGGTCTATCGTCACCACTGGTCGGTGGGTGACACCGTCATCTGGGACAACCGCGGCGTCCTGCATCGGGCCGCGCCGTATGACCCGGACTCTCCCCGGGAGATGCTGCGCACCACGGTGCTCGGTGACGAGCCCATCCGGTGAGTATCGGAGGAGACGACATGACCGATCTGTCCACCGAGAGCGAGCTGTTCGTCGCCACGGCGCGCGCATTCCTGGACAAGACCGCAGCGCTGAGCGACTACCGGGACCTGCACGCGCGGGGCGACTCCTACGACCCGGCATGGTGGCGGCAGGCGGCCGATCTCGGCTGGGCCGGCCTGCTGGTGCCCGAAGAGCTCGGCGGAGGCAGTGTCTCGGGCTGCGGCCTGCGTGACCTGGCCGCCGTCGCCACCGAGATCGGACGCACCGTCGCGTCCGGGCCGCTCTACCCGGTAAGCGTGGTCCTGGCCGGTCTCGTCGACGCCGACAACCGCGACGCCCACGCGCGCAGCATCGAGGCGCTGGTTGCGGGGGAGACGGTGGCGACCTGGGCCTGCGACGAACCCGGTCGGGGCTTTCGCCCTCACCAACCGGGCCTGACCGCAACCAGCATCCCCGGCGGATACCGGCTCAACGGGATCAAAGATCGGGTGGAGGCCGCAGACCGGGCGGACCTGGTGCTGATCGGCGCGCACACCGACGACGGTGCGCTACGCCAGTTCCTGGTCCGCACCGACAGCGCCGGCGTGCGGGTTACACCGCAGCCCGGCATCGATCTGGTGAAGCAGTACGCGCGCGTCGAATTCGTCGACACCGAGATCGACGCGTCCGCGGTGGTCGGCACCGCGGCACAGACCGGTGCGCTCATCGACCGTCAGACCCAGGTCGCGATCGCACTGGTGTGCGCCGAAACCGTCGGGATCCTGGACGCCACGATGACCATGACCATCGCCTGGGCCCGCGACCGGTACAGCTTCGGGCGGCCGCTGGCGTCCTACCAGGCGATCAAACACCGACTCGCCGACATGACCATGTGGCTGCACGCCTGCCGCGCGATCACCGCCGGCGCCGTGGACAAGGTCGCCGCGGGTGAGCCCGACGCCGCCATGTGGGCCGGCGCGGCCAAGTCCTATCTGGGCGAGCACGCCGGCCGGCTGATTCAGGAATGCGTGCAACTGCACGGCGGCATCGGCGTCACCTGGGAACACGACCTGCACCTGTATCTGCGCCGGGCCACCCTGTACCGGAATCTGCTCGGCACCCCCGCCGAGCACCACCAGGCCATCTACGCGGCCGCCAACAGCACGGAGCCCGCCGCATGACCGACATCACCGTTGACGAGTTCGCCGCGTCGGCACGCGACTGGCTGGCCGCCAACATGCCGCGCCTGGATCCGCAGCACCCCCCTCGCAATGGACGTGACGACGACGGCGCCTGGCAACGCGCACGCCAACTGCAGCGACGGCTGTACGACGGCGGCTTCGCCGGGATCTGCTTCCCCCGCGAATATGGCGGTCTCGGCCTGGATCTGAGCTACCAGAAGGCCTTCGACGCCGAGTCCGTCGGCTACGAGATGCCGCTGATCCTCAACGTCCCGACCTTCACCATCTGTTGCGCCACGCTGCTCGACACCGGCAGTGAGGATCAGAAGCGCCGCCACATCCATGCCGCACTGCGCGGAGACGAGGTGCTGGTGCAGCTGCTCTCGGAGCCCAGCGGCGGTTCCGACCTGGCCGGCCTGATCACCCGCGCCGAACGCGACGGCGACGACTGGGTGGTCACCGGGGCCAAGACCTGGAGCACCAGTGCGTTCGCCGCCGACTTCGGGCTGCTGCTGGTCCGCACCGATTCGACGGTGCCTAAGCACGACGGGCTCACGATGTTCCTGGTGCCGATCGACGCGCCCGGCGTCACGCTGCGCCGCATCGAGCAGGTCGACGGTTCCAACGAGTTCTGCGAGGAGTTCTTCGACGGGCTGCGGCTGGGGGCCGACACGGTGGTCGGTGAGGTCAACAAGGGCTGGGACGTCGCGTCGCGGCTGCTCTATCACGAACGGCGGGCCGTGGGGCAGGGGTCGGAGTTCGCCAGCGGGCGCGGCCCCGAACGCACCGAGATGGCCGCCGGCGACTTTCTCACCCTGGCTCAGGACGCCGGCACCGCGGACGACCCGCTGACCCAGGACCAGATCGGCCGGGTGCTGGCCCGGCGCATGGTGCGCGACCAGCTCATCGACTACGCCGGGCGTGGCATGCGCAGCGGCGAACTTCCGCCCGCCGCGGCCTCGATCATCCGGCTGTCCCATTCCGATGTGACCTATCTGGAGGTCGACACCGCCATGGCGGTCGCCGGTCCGTTGGCGGTGGTCGATGACGAGGCGAACCTGTTCAGGACGGGCCGGCGGTACCTGTCTCGGCAGACCGTGGGCCTGGGCGGCGGCAGCGACGAGATGGCGCGCAACGTCATCGCCGAACGGGTCCTGGGCCTGCCCCGTGAGTACGCCGCCGACCGTGGCGTGCCGTTCAACCAGGTACGCCACAACCGGCTCTGAGCCCGTTACGTCGAGTGCGATACCGCCCGCAGTCGGCGACCGGTAGCCTTTACCGCGATGACCTCAGCAGACTCAAGCTCCCAGGGCGTTACCTACGCATCGGCAGGGGTGGACATCGACGCCGGTGACCGCGCCGTCGAACTGATCAAGCCGCTGGCCGCCCGCGCCAGCCGCCCCGAGGTACGCGGCGGGCTCGGCGGGTTCGCCGGACTGTTCGCCCTGCGCAACGACTACCGCGAACCGCTGCTGGCCTCGTCGACCGACGGGGTGGGCACCAAGCTGGCGATCGCCCAGGCGATGGACAAGCACGACACCGTGGGCATCGACCTGGTCGCCATGGTGGTCGACGACCTGGTGGTGTGCGGCGCCGAACCGTTGTTCCTGCAGGACTACATCGCCGTCGGCCGCACCGTGCCGGAGCGGATCAGCGCGATCGTGTCGGGTATCGCCGAGGGCTGTGTGCAGGCCGGCTGCGCGCTGCTGGGCGGGGAGACCGCCGAGCATCCCGGGCTGATGGAGCCCGACCACTACGACATCTCCGCGACCGGCGTCGGCGTCGTGGAGGCCGATGATGTGCTGGGGCCCGACCGGGTCCGCCCGGGCGACGTGCTGATCGCCATGGGTGCATCGGGCCTGCACTCGAACGGCTACTCGTTGGCCCGCGCGGTGCTGCTCGACATCGACCGGATGAACCTGGCCGGCCACGTCGAGGAGTTCGGCCGCACCCTGGGTGAGGAACTGCTCGAGCCGACCCGGATCTACGCCAAGGACTGCCTGGCGCTGGCCGCCGAGACCAAGGTGCGCACCTTCTGCCACGTGACCGGTGGCGGGCTGGCCGGAAACCTGGCCCGGGTCATCCCGGACGGCCTGACCGCCGAGGTGGATCGCGGTACCTGGACACCCGCGCCGGTGTTCGCGATGATCGCGCAGCGCGGCCGGGTGAGCCGTGAAGAGATGGAGAAGACCTTCAACCTGGGCGTCGGCATGGTCGCCGTCGTCGCGCCTGAGGACACCGACCGGGCGCTGGCGATCCTGACCGCGCGCCACGTGGACTGCTGGCCGTTGGGCACGGTGGGCAAGGCCGGCAAGGCGGGGAAGAAGGCTGCCGAAGGCGCCGGCGCGAAACTAGTCGGGCAGCACCCGAGGTTCTAGCGGTCAGCGACGCCAATCATCGCTGTCGCTCCACGAGTCGTCACCGTCGGAGTCGTTGATCTCAGACCCGGCCAGCTCCCGTTGGAGCTGGCTGAAATCGGTCGACGGTGAGCTGTACTTCAGCTCACGGGCAACCTTGGTCTGCTTCGCCTTAGCCCGGCCGCGGCCCATCGGGGGACCCCCTCGCGCAATAACGGAGCGGCCCAACGAACAGGCGGCTCCGATCTGAGTGTGTGTATTGTCCTGCCGACAGCTTACCGTGCCGTCGGCAGGGC
Source organism: Mycobacterium zoologicum (assembly GCF_020181635.2). NCBI lineage: Bacteria > Bacillati > Actinomycetota > Actinomycetes > Mycobacteriales > Mycobacteriaceae > Mycobacterium > Mycobacterium zoologicum. The sequence continues at coordinate 61,810 of NZ_JAYJJS010000003.1, forward strand.
CGTCGCCCTGGTCTGCGGGCGTGTGACCGTGATCAAACCCGGCCGTGCAGCCGGTCCACGGCCACTCTACCGGCGCCCCGCACATCCGGCGGCGGCATCGAATCGACGTCGATCACCGCGCTGACCTCGTCACCGGCGCCGGTCAGCAGCTCGGTGTCGGCCGGCAGGCCGCGTTTGAGCAGTGCCAACGCGATCGGTCCCAGCTCGAAGTGGTCCACCACCGTGCCCAGCCGGCCGACCGGCCGGCCGCCGGCGGTGACCGGATCGCCGGTCGACGGCCGGTCGGCCGAACCGTCCAGGTGCAGCAACACCAGCATCCGCGGCGGCTTGCCCAGGTTGTGCACCCGCGACACCGTCTCCTGGCCGCTGTAGCAACCTTTGTCCAGATGTACCGCGCCCGCGCCCGGTCCGCCGATCAGGTTCAGTTCGTGGGGGATGCTGCGCTCATCGGTGTCCACCCCGATCCGGGGCCGGCAGGCGGCCACCCGCTCGGCCTCGTACGTCCACACCCCGGCCGGCTTGACCCCGGCCCGGTACAGCGCGTCGCGCCATTGCGCGATCTCGGCGCGCGGCACCAGCAGGTCCAACCCGAGCCCGCCGGGCGCCCGGCGCACGAACCCACCGGAACCGACCGGCGCCGCGGCATCGTCGGGCAGGGACGCCACGCCCAGCGCCCCCAGTACCGCGGGTTCGGCCAGGCCGGGGCCGAGCAGCGAGAGCACCGCCAGATCCGCCGGCTCGATGCTGACGTCGGCCCAGAACACCATCTTGCGCAGGTGAGCGGCCAGCGACTCGCCCAGCCAGGACTCGGTGTCGAGGTAGGTGGTGCCGTCCAGTTCGGTCTGAACCCAGTGCAGGGTTATCCGGCCCCGGCTGTCCAGGACGAGGTTCTCGGTGCTGGAACCCTCGGGCGGCTCGGCGACGTGCTGGGTGCACAGGGTGTGCAGCCATGTCGTACGGTCCGCTCCGCGCACGGTCAGCACCACCCGGTGAGAGCGATCCACCAGCACGGCTTCGGTTTGCGCGCTTCGCTGTTCACCGAACGGATCACCGTAGTGCCAGATCGCGCCGGCGTCGGGACCCGGATCGGGAGCAGGTACTGCGGACACGAATCAACTCTACGGAGTCACTACGCTCAGGGTCCATGCCAGCGGAAGCCCATCTCGAAGATGCCCCCGTGACGATCGTCACCCTCGAAGACGTGCCGGCCCGGTCGGATTCGCCGCTGCTGTACGCCGATGACCTGGCCGCGCTGCGCGGTGACGGTGTCTTCGAAACCCTGCTGGTGCGCGACGGCGCGGCGTGCCTGCGTGACGCCCACCTGCAGCGGCTGGTCCGCTCGGCCGAGCTGATGGACCTGCCGGCCCCCGACCTGGCGCAGTGGCGGCGTGCTGTCGATGAGGCGGTGCGGCGCTGGCCGCCGGGTGGCGAGGGCGCGCTGCGGATGATCTACAGCCGCGGCCGGGAAAGCGGTTCGGCGCCAACGGCATACGTGATGATCACGGCGCTGCCGGAGCGCATCGCCGCGGCCCGCCGCGAGGGCGTGGCGGCGTTGAGTCTGGATCGCGGGCTGGCTGCTCACGGGCCGGCGATGCCCTGGCTGCTGGCCGGCGCCAAGACCCTGTCGTACGCGGTGAACATGGCGGCGCTGCGGCACGCCGCCAAGCACGGCGCCGACGACGTCATCTTCATCAGCTCCGACGGCTACGTGCTGGAGGGTCCGCGGTCCTCGGTGGTGCTGGTCGAGCCGGGCCGGTTGCTCACCCCGCCGTCGTCGCAGCCGATCCTGCGCGGCACCACTCAGGAGGCCCTGTTCGAAGTGGCTCGCGACGCCGGCTACCGGTGCGAGTACACGCCGCTGCGTCCGGCGGATCTGGTTGCCGCGCAGGATGTCTGGCTGGTCTCCAGCATCACGCTGGCCGCCCGGGTACACACTCTGGACGGCCGGAGGCTAAACCCGCAGCTGCCCGACGCCGAGTTCGCCGGGCTGGTGGACACCGCCATCGGGCACTGAGGACGGAATCAGCCCACGAAGCGCGACAACCGCGCTGAGAGGTGCGGGGCCAGCTCGCCGTCGGCGTTCACCCGCTCCTCGACGTAGGCCAGATCGCCGTCGTCGACGATCCCGTAGAGCCGCTTGGCGCCACCGATCAGGGCCCCGGACTTGCTGCGTGCCAGGGCGTCGGTGACCAGCTCCCAGGACGCCGGCCCGTGCGGACGCCCGTAGAACAGTTCCACATAGCCGACCGAATGCGCCAACAGCAGCTCGATGGCCTGCGATTCGTCGGGAGCCTGACCGGGGTCGGCGGGATCGGTGACGAATCGCCAGAATCCGGTCTCTCGCAGGGACCGCCCGGTGAATCCGCCGTCGTCGTCGAGCATCCAGGAGCGCGATTCCCAGTTCAGGTAGTCGCCGCCGTCGTGGGAGACCACGATCTGCTGGCCGAACCGGTAGTCGCCGTGCGCGCCGTGGCCCACACCTTCGCCGCGCCACACCCCGACCAGCGGCAGCAACGCCAACAGCGCGTCGTGCAGGTTCGCACCTTCGCGCAGGTTGGCGGTGTCGACGACCGGAAGATCGGCGGACCACTCGAAAGCCGGGAGATTACGCGCTGCGGTCTGCTGTGCCCGCTCCGCAGCGGCGGCCACCGCCCGGTCGCCGGAGCCCGGAATGACGGGATGGTCGTCGTCGGGCGTGCCGTCGTCGGGAGCGCTCACATCTCGTCGGTGATCAGCCGATACAGCGTGTACAGCGCGAACCAGGTGATCAGGCCAGTAGCCGCCACCAGCATCAACTCAAAGAACAGAACCACGGGAGGCAGTCTATCTTGAGCCGTCAGGCGACTTTGATGTCGACCTCGTGCAGGCCTGCCCCGGACGGCGCCACCGCGGCGTCGCCGTTGCCGGCCGTGGACAGTGCCCGCACCGTCCACGATCCCGGAGCGGCGAAGAACCGGAAGTCACCGGTGGCCGAGGCGACGACCTCCGCGGTGAACTCCTTGGAGGCGTCCAGCAGCCGCACGAAGGCGCCGCCGACGGTCGCCCCGGAGCTGTCGACCACCCGGCCGGTGATGACCGTCTCCTTCTGCAGGTCCACATTGGCCGGCAAAGCGAGACCTTGCTTGGGTCCAGAGCACATATCAGCTTCCCAACTCGATCGGGGCGCCCACCAGGGAGCCGTATTCCATCCAACTGCCGTCATAGTTCTTCACGTTGCGGTGACCGAGCAGCTCGCGCAGCGCGAACCAGGTGTGCGACGAACGCTCACCGATCCGGCAGTACGCGATGGTCTCCTTCTCGCCGTCCAGGCCCGCGGCGCCGTAGAGCGCGGCCAACTCCTCGTCGGACTTGAACGTGCCGTCCTCGTTGGCCGCCCGGCTCCACGGCACGTTGATCGCGCTCGGAATGTGACCGGGCTGCTGGCTCTGCTCCTGGGGCAGGTGCGCCGGCGCCAGGATCCTGCCGGAGAACTCCTCGGGGGAACGCACATCGACCAGGTTCTTGACGTTGATCGCGGCGACCACCTCATCGCGGCGGGCCCGCAGCGACTCGTCCAGCGGCGCGGCGATATAGGAGGTGGTGGGCCGATCAACCGGCCCGCTCACCAGTGGCCGCCCGTCGAGCTCCCACTTCTTGCGGCCGCCGTCGAGCAGCTTGACGCTGCGGTGGCCGTAGAGCTTGAAGTACCAGTAGGCGAACGCCGCGAACCAGTTGTTGTTGCCGCCGTAGAGGATCACGGTGTCGTCATTGGCGATGCCGCGCTCGGAGAGCAGCTTGGAGAACGCGGCGGCGTCGATGACGTCGCGACGAACCGGGTCCTGCAGATCCGTGCGCCAGTCGATCCGGATGGCACCGGGGATGTGGTTGGTGTCGTAGACGCTGGTGTCCTCGTCGACCTCGACGAAGACCGTGTTCGGCGCGTCGAGATTGCTCTCGGCCCAGGCGGTCGAGACCAGGACGTCGGAGCGAGCCATGTCGGGGGATCCTTCCGGTTGCTCGGCGGTGTGGGCTGCGGGGGAGGCGGTGGTCATGCGCGCGTCGGGCGCAGCTGCACGGCCAGGGGGTAGAGCTGACAGCCCAGGCAGATGCCGAACGCGGCGTTGAGGAAGGCCGCCGTCAGCGCGAGCGCGGCCGCGGCCAGGCCCACCACCGGAGCGACCAGCAGGCCGGCGAGCCCGACCACCGCGAAGATCAGGCCGACGAACTGGGCGAACCGCAGCGGCTCCACCGGCTCGCGTTCGGTGACCGGTGACAATCGGGGTGCCACCAGCTTGGCGAACAGCACGCCGTAGGGATGCCGGCGCGGGCCGACCAGTGCCCCGACCGCGAAGACGACGGCCTGGCCGGCCAGCAGCACGGTCGCGGCGACGGGGCTGAAGGCAAAGAGGACCAGGACGCCGATGAGGACGGCGGTGGTCACCCAGGCGGCGAAGCGGGGACCCCGGACGTCCACGGGTGAGTTATTGGTGTCGTTGCTCGACATGGTGAGAGCTCCCTGGCTGTTGTTGCGGCTGGCTGGTGGGAGGCATGCCCGTTAACGGACGACTCCCGAAACGACGCGAAAAAGCGGCGATTCAGCGACAGCAACAACAACAGCAGCCCGCGGTGCGGCACAGGTCAACTGCGCGGCGCTTGGTGAGCACAAGCTCAAGGCGGGCGAACACGAGGCCCAGCCTACCCACTAATGGGCGGTTCAGGCCAATAGCGGCTTGAGTGCAGAGCGCAGATCGGCGGCGGTGGGGACGCCGGCGGCCCGGAACCGCTGCGCTCCGTCGGCGTCGAAGATCAACGTCGTGGGCAGTGACAGCACCGAGAACCGGCGTGCCGCGGCAGGGTCGTCGTCGATGTCGATCTCTTTGTGGGCGAGGTCGCCGAGCTCGGCGCAGACCTGATCGACCACCCGGCGCAGCCCGGCGCAGGGGCCGCACCACGGGGCCGAGAAATGCACCACCGTCGGCCGTCCGGGCTCCAGCCCGAGGTATTCGGCGTCGGTGCCCGTACCGGCGCCGGGCGCACCGGCCGGCAGCTCCCGCAGCACCCCGGCCCGGCGATTCAGGCACCAGCCGACCAGGCAGGCCAGTGCCAGGCCGATGCCGATCGCGACGAAGCTCATGGACTGCGGAACTCCGCCAGCGTCACCGTCATTCCCTCGGCGATGCCCTCGATGATCACGTCCGAGCCGCGGGCGCCCCAGTTGGTCGGTGTCAGCCCGAACGGCAGCCGCTGCTGGGGCAGGCTGCCGCGGAACGCGGTCAGCACCTTGTCCCGCTCCGCATCGGGAACGTCCTCGTCAGCGGTGTCGGGACCGGTCAGCACGCCGGTCGGAGTGATCTCCAGGGTGCGGCGGTCGGCACCGGACATCGACACGTCCACCGATACGCTGACCCGCTTGCCATAGCCCTGCGGAGTTCCGGTGAACACCAGGCCGTGGCTGTCGGAGATCCCGGATTCGGTGGTGCCGCCGGTGGCGTCGTTGGTCTCGACCGGTGGGGCCTCCACCATCAGGTCGCGGATGCCCAGGTAGCGGCCCAGATACACATTGCCGATGATGACCCGGCTCTCCAGAGTGGCGACCGGGATCTTCGCGCCGGGCCGAAACTTCCAGGTGGCGTCGGTCAGATCGACCGAGTGCATGGTCGCCTCCAGCAGCGCCTTGCCGATCAGCGGCTGCGCGGCGCCGGGCGCCTTGATCTCCACCTCGTCGTAGCGGTCGCGTCGCAGCTGGGGGGCGAACGGGAATCCCAGGATCGCCACGAACGGGTCCGCATCGAGGCCGGCGTCGCGGCGCACGGCCTGGGAGAGCTGGTATTCGGCATAGACGCTGGTCCCGAAGTCCGCTCCGCCGACAAGGACTGCCAGAGCCGCGATCACCGCCGATATCCCGATAAACACCCTTCGCACCCGGTCATTCTGGCAGGTCGCACGCTATCGTTAGGTCACCTGGGACGCTGGAGGGCCTCGTTGGAGCTACTGCTGTTGACCGCTGACCTGCACCCTGACGCTGTGTTGCCGTCGCTGTCGCTGCTGGCACACACTGTGCGGACAGCGCCGCCGGAGGTTTCCGCGCTGCTGGAGGCGGGTGCGGCCGAGGTGGTGATCGTCGACGCGCGTGTCGATCTGGTGGGCGCGCGCGGACTGTGTCGGCTGCTGAGTACCACCGCGGGATCGGTCCCGGTGGTGGCGGTGGTGACCGAGGGCGGGCTGGTGGCCGTCAACGCCGAGTGGGGGATTCAGGAAATCCTGTTGCCGGGCACCGGGCCCGCCGAGACCGACGCCCGACTGCGGCTGCTGGCCGGGCGCAGGGACTCGCCGACCGCCGAGCAGGCGTCGGGGAAGACCACCCTCGGCGAGCTGGTGATCGACGAGGGCACCTACACCGCGCGGCTGCGCGGCCGCCCGCTGGACCTGACCTACAAGGAATTCGAGCTGCTCAAGTACCTCACCCAGCACGTCGGCCGGGTCTTCACCCGGGCCCAGCTGCTGCAGGAGGTGTGGGGGTATGACTTCTTCGGCGGCACCCGCACGGTCGACGTGCATGTCCGGCGGCTGAGGGCCAAGCTCGGGCCGGAGTACGAATCGCTGATCGGCACGGTCCGCAATGTCGGTTACAAGGCCGTCCGGCCGGCGCGCGGCACGCCGCAGGCCTCCGGGAACGAACACGACGACGACAACGACGAAGCGTTCGAGGACGACACCGCCGGAGACGACGCCGCCGGGGACGGGGCACCCGAGTCGCTGGCCAGTCAGTGACCGACGTGCAGTGGCGCGCTGCGCTGTCCGCCGAGGAGCAGCGTGGGATCCGGGGGCTGATCGCCACGGCCACCGACCATGACGGGATCGCCCCGGTCGGCGAGCAGGTGCTGCGAGAGCTGTCCGCTCAGCGCACCGCACACCTGTTGGTCCACGCCGCTGTCGACGACGAGACTGTGGTCGGCTACCTGAATCTGACTGCCGAAGAAGATGATTCAACGCCGATGGCGGAGATGGTGGTCGCCCCGCAGGCCCGGCGGCGCGGCATCGCGACAGCGCTGGCCCGCGCCGCGCTGAGAAGAACCGACGGTCGTGCCCGATTCTGGGCGCACGGGAACTCACCCGCCGCCCGGTCCGTCGCGGCTGCGCTGGGGCTGGTCGCGGTGCGCGAACTGTTGCAGATGCGCCGGTCGCTGCACGGGGTCGGCAGTCCCTCCCCGCTGCCCGGTGTGGTGATCCGCAGCTACGCCGGCGACGCCGATGACGCCGAACTGCTGCGCGTCAACAACGCGGCGTTCGCCTGGCATCCCGAGCAGGGCGGCTGGACACCGGCCGACCTGGCCGAACGGCGCGCCGAGGGGTGGTTCGATCCACGGGGGCTCTTCCTGGCCTTCGATGAGGACACCGGCGACGGCGATGGCGCCCGGTTGCTGGGATTCCACTGGACCAAGATCCACCCCGGCGCCGAACCGTTGGGCGAGGTGTATGTCGTAGGCGTCGACCCGGCCGCGCAGGGCCGGGGTCTGGGGCGGGTGCTCACCGAGGTAGGCCTGGCGTATCTGGCGGACAGGCTCGCCGGTACCGCGAACCCGACCGTGCTGCTCTACGTCGAGGCGGACAACGCGGCGGCCCTGCGCACCTACCAGCGGCTGGGGTTTTCGGTACACAACGTGGATTGCGCGTATGCCGTCGCCCAGGGGTGACCGGCGGTTGATTTTGTTCACCATGCGTTCACCTGCCGGGTGGAATCCATCCATGAGTGCCGTTTAGGTTCCGGGGGAATCGAACCAGGTGCGAACATGCTGCGAGGAAGTGAGGAACGATGAAATCCACGACGGCGGGTCTTGCGCTGTTTGCCGCCACGGTCACCGCGCTGGGGCTGGCGGCCTGCGGCAGTGACGACAACACCGGTAGCAGCGCAGCGGGCGCCGCCGGGGCCGCATCGAGTTCGGCGGAGTGCGCCGGCAAGAACACGCTGACCGCCGAGGGGTCGACCGCCCAGCAGAACGCGATCGCGGTGTTCAACCAGGCCTGGGTCAAGCAGTGCGCGGGTAAGAACCTGTCCTACAACCCGACCGGATCGGGCGCGGGACGCGAACAGTTCATCGCCGGCCACGTCGACTTCGCCGGCTCGGACTCGCCGCTGAGCGACGCCCAGGTCGCCACGGCGGCCGAGCGCTGCGGCGGCAACCCGGCGTGGCACCTGCCGTTGGTGTTCGGCCCGGTCAGCATGGCGTATCACCTCAACGGCGTGGAGCACCTGGTGCTGAACGGCGACGTGCTGGCCCGGATCTTCAGCGGCGCCGTCACGAGCTGGGACGACCCGGCGCTGGTGGCCCTGAACCCGGGCGTGGAACTGCCGGCGCTGGCGATCACGCCGATCTACCGGTCGGACTCCTCGGGCACCACCGACAACTTCCAGAAGTACCTCAGCGCCGCCGCGCCCCAGGCCTGGACCAAGGGCGCCGGCAGTGAGTTCCAGGGCGGTGTCGGCGAGGGCGCGCAGAAGTCGGCGGGCGTGGCGCAGGCGGTGCAGAGCACCCCGGGCGCGATCGGCTACGTCGAGAAGGGCTTCGCCGACAAGGCGGAGCTGCCCTCGGCGATGCTCGACTCGGGCGCCGGCGTGGTCGCCGCGACCGACGAGTCGGCTGGTGTCGCGATCCAGGCGGCCGGGTTCGTCGCCGAGGACAGCAACGACATGCGTCTGGACCTGCGCTCGCTGTACGGGACCAAGCAGGCCGCGGCCTACCCGCTAGTCTTGGTGACGTATGAGATCGTCTGCTCCAAGGGCTATGAACCCGACACGTCGGCGGCCGTGAAGTCCTTCCTCAAGACGGCGTCGACCACCGGTCAGGACGGGTTGGCGGCCGCGGGATACGTGCGGTTGCCCGATCAGCTGAAGCGGCGATTGAGTGCTGCGATCGACGCGATTCAATAGGGGGGTGGCCAGCGTCTCCGAGTCGGCCCCTCCCAACGTGACGGAGTCATCGGTGGCAGACCAGCCGCCGGTGACTCCGTCGACGACCGGAAGTCGCCTGCCTGACCGGGTGTTTCGTCTGGTGGCCGAGGGCTCCGGCGTCCTGATCATCGTCTTGATCACCGCCGTCGGCGGTTTTCTGCTACTGCGTGCCGTTCCCGCGCTGCAGCGCAACAAGGAGAACTTCTTCACCTACGCCGGCAGCTGGATCACCACCGACACCTCGGCCATGCACTTCGGCATCGCCGAGTTGTTGCGGGTGACGGTTTTCGTCTCGGTGTTCGCCCTGCTGCTGGCCATGCCGGTGGCGTTGGGCGTGGCCATCTTCCTCGCCGAATACGCTCCGCGAAAGTTCGTCGGGCCGCTGGCGTACCTGGTGGAGCTGCTGGCCGCCGTGCCGTCGATCATCTACGGCGCGTGGGGGCTCTACGTGCTGGCGCCGCAGCTGCGCGGCACCGCGGAATGGCTCAACACCCACCTCGGCGGATTCTTCCTGTTCGCCACCGGCAACGCGTCGGTGGCCGGCGGTGGAACCATCTTCACCGGCGGGATCGTGCTGGCGGTGATGATCCTGCCGATCATCACCGCGGTCACCCGCGAGGTGCTGGCGCAGACGCCCCGGGGTCAGGTCGAGGCCGCCTTGGCGCTGGGTGCGACCCGCTGGGAGGTGGTCAAGATGGTGATGCTGCCGTTCGGGCGTTCGGGTTACATCAGTGCCGCGATGCTCGGGCTGGGGCGTGCACTCGGTGAGACGGTCGCGTTGCTGATCAGTCTGCGGGCCACCCAGAAGGCGTTCGGCTGGTCGCTGTTCGACGGAGGCTCGACCTTCGCCACCAAGATCGCCGCCACCGCATCGGAGTTCAACGATCAGTACAAGGCGGGCGCCTACATCGCCGCCGGGCTGGTGCTGTTCGTGCTCACCCTGATCGTCAACGCGCTGGCGCGCGCCGCCATCACGACGAAGGCGCACTGATGACCGCCCTGCTGGACCGGCCGCTCAAGGAGCGCACGTTCGCCGCGGTGGGCCTGCGCCGCCGGGTGGCCGACAACATCGCCACCGTGCTGGTCACCCTCGCGATGGGCGCAGCGCTGGTGCCGCTGGTGTGGGTGATGTACTCGGTGATCGATTTCGGTTGGGCGACAGTGGCTTCCAGCCGATGGTGGACGCACTCTCAAGCCGGTATGACGGCTTTCGCGTCCGGCGGTGGCGCCTACCACGCGATCGTCGGGACCCTGCTGCAGGGCGCGGTGTGTGCGGCGTTGTCGATTCCACTCGGGGTTTTCGTCGCGATCTACCTGGTCGAATACGGTGCCGGCACCCGGCTGGGCAAGGTGGCGACGTTCATGGTCGACATCCTGACCGGCGTTCCCTCGATCGTGGCGGCACTGTTCATCTATGCGCTGTGGGTGGCCACCTTGGGCTTCGAGCGATCCGGGTTCGCGGTGTCGTTGTCGCTGGTGCTGCTGATGGTGCCGGTGATCGTGCGGGCCACCGAGGAGATGCTGCGGATCATCCCGATGGATCTGCGGGAGGCCAGTTACGCACTGGGCGCACCGAAATGGAAGACCATCGTGACCATCGTGATCCCGACCGCGCTGTCGGGGATCATCACCGGGATTCTGCTGGCGCTGGCCCGGGTGATGGGGGAGACGGCGCCACTGCTGATCCTGGTCGGCTATTCGCAGGCCATGAACTTCGACATGTTGCACGGCTTCATGGGATCGCTGCCGGGAATGATGTATGACCAGACGTCGGCGGGCGCGGGAACCAGTGCGGTTCCCACCGACCGGTTGTGGGGCGCCGCGCTGACGCTCATCGTGCTGATCGCGATCCTCAACATCGCCGCCAGGTTCGGAGCGCGAATGTTCGCGCCCAAGAAGTTCTAGTTGAGTCCAAGGAGAGCTGCACGGTGGCTAAAAGGTTGGATCTGACCGACCTCAACATCTTTTACGGCGCGTTCCACGCGGTCGCCGATGTGACGTTGTCGGTCGCGCCGCGCAGTGTTACCGCATTCATCGGGCCGTCGGGCTGCGGTAAGTCGACCGTGTTGCGCACCCTCAACCGGATGCATGAGATCACCCCCGGGGCCCGCATCGAGGGGTCGGTGTTGCTCGACGGCCAGAACATCTATCACCCCGGGATCGACCCGGTGGGCGTCCGTAAAGCCGTCGGGATGGTGTTTCAGCGCCCGAATCCCTTCCCCACCATGTCGATTCGCGACAATGTGGTGGCCGGTCTGAAGCTGCAGGGGATCCGCAACAAACGGGCTCTGGACGAGACGGCCGAGTTCTCGTTGCGCGGCGCCAACTTGTGGAACGAGGTCAAGGATCGTCTCGACAAGCCCGGCGGCGGGCTCTCGGGCGGCCAGCAGCAGCGACTGTGTATTGCCCGGGCTATCGCGGTGCAGCCGGATGTGCTGTTGATGGATGAGCCCTGCTCGGCGTTGGATCCCATCTCGACGATGGCCATCGAAGAGCTGATCTCCCAGCTCAAGCAGGAGTACACCATCGTGATCGTCACCCACAACATGCAGCAGGCGGCGCGGGTGAGTGACCAGACCGCGTTCTTCAACCTCGCCGACGTCGGTAAGCCGGGTCGGCTGATCGAGATTGACGGCACCGAGAAGATCTTTTCCAACCCCACCCGCAAGGAAACCGAGGACTACATCTCCGGCCGCTTCGGCTAGACGGCGCCTCACGGCGCATCGTGGCTAGGCTGGCGCGCAGATCGTTGCGTTAGTCGAGTGAGGAGATGGCTGCCGGTGGCCAAAAGGTTGGACCTGAGCGACGTCAATATCTACTACGGGGCGTTTCACGCGGTCGCCGATGTGACGTTGTCGGTACCGCCGCGCAGCGTGACCGCGTTCATCGGGCCGTCGGGATGTGGCAAGTCGACGGTGTTGCGCACCCTCAACCGGATGCACGAGGTCATCCCGGGGGCACGGGTTGAGGGTTCGGTGCTGCTCGACGGCGAGTGCATCTACCAACCCGGCATCGACCCGGTGGGGGTGCGCAAGGCGATCGGGATGGTGTTCCAGCGCCCAAACCCGTTTCCCACCATGTCGATTCGCGACAACGTGGTCGCTGGTCTGACTCTGCAAGGGGTGCGCAACCGCAAGCTGCTCGACGAGACCGCCGAGCAGTCACTGCGCGGGGCGAACCTGTGGAACGAGGTCAAGGACCGTCTCGACAAGCCCGGTGGTGGGCTCTCCGGCGGCCAGCAGCAGCGACTGTGCATCGCCCGGGCCATCGCGGTGCAGCCGGATGTGCTGTTGATGGACGAGCCCTGCTCGGCGTTGGATCCCATCTCGACGATGGCCATCGAAGAGCTGATCTCCCAGCTCAAGCAGGAGTACACCATCGTGATCGTCACCCACAACATGCAGCAGGCGGCGCGGGTGAGTGACCAGACCGCGTTCTTCAACCTGGAGGCGGTCGGTAAACCCGGCCGGTTGGTCGAGATCGATGACACCGAGAAAATCTTCTCTAATCCGAGACTTAAGGAAACCGAGGACTACATCTCGGGCCGCTTTGGCTGACCTATTACCACGTCCGGCTAGCTTGGGGTTGTCACGCTGACCGCCGAGGAGTGCCGTGAAGACCAAGCGATTCGGTATCGTCTCGAGTCTGCTGGCGGTCGTGCTGCTCACGGTCGTGGGATGCGGTGTCGGGCAATCGTCTTCGTCAGGTTCGGGCTCCTCGGAAGTGCAGTGCGGCGGCAAGCAGAAGCTGACCGCGAGTGGCTCGACGGCTCAGGCGCATGCGATCGAACAGTTCGTCTACGCCTACATCCGGGCCTGCCCGGACTACACCCTGGACTATCGGGCCAATGGATCTGGCAACGGCATCGCTGAATTCGCCGGTGGGCAAACCGATTTGGCCGGGTCAGACTCTCCGCTTGATCCGTCGAACGGTGAGCCGCAGCGGGTGGCGGCGCGATGCGGCTCGACGCCCTGGCATCTGCCGACGGTCTTCGGTCCGATCGCCGTGACCTACAACATCGGCGGCGTCAACGAACTCGATCTGGACGGGCCCACGTTGGCCAAGATCTTCAACGGCACCATCACCAAGTGGGATGACCCCGCGCTGAAAGCTCTCAACAAAGATGCGGCGTTGCCCGCCGAGCCCATTCACGTGGTATTCCGCAGCGATGACTCCGGAACCACCGACAATTTTCAGAAGTACCTCGACGTCGCCTCCGACGGCGGCTGGGGCCGCGGTGTGGGCAAGGCTTTCAACGGTGGCACCGGTGTCGGAGCGGCGGGCAACGACGGCACCTCGGCGATGTTGCGCACCACCGAGGGGTCGATCACCTACAACGAGTGGTCCTATGCGGTGGGGCGCGAGCTCAACATGGCCCAGATAGTCACCTCTGCCGGCCCGCAGCCGGTGACCATCTCTGTCGACTCGGTGGACAAGACCATCGCCGGAGCCAAGTTCAGCGGCGCCGGGAACGATCTGGTGGTGGACACCTCCTCGTTCTACAAGCCGACCGTGGCAGGTGCCTACCCGATCGTGCTGGTGACCTACGAGATCGTCTGCTCGCAATACCCTGACTCGGCGACGGCCCAAGCGGTCAAGGCGTTTATGCAAGCGGCGATCGGCGACGGACAGCAGGATCTGGACCAGTACGGCTATATTCCGCTGCCGCCGGAATTCACTTCGAAATTGAAGACGGCCGTCGACGCAGTTTCCTGATCGCCGAGATCTGCGACGATCACTTTTCGCTGGTAACCTTTGGTTAATCTTCTGTTCACCGCAACAGTTGATTGCTTGATGCCGATCGTGACCGGGTGAATGGAGCATCGTGAACGATAGCGGATCTGCTTCGCGGGTGGGTTCCCAATTCGGTCCTTACCGGTTGCTTCGGCTGCTGGGGCGGGGCGGCATGGGTGAGGTCTATGAGGCCGAGGACACCCGCAAGCACCGATCGGTCGCACTGAAACTGATCACTCCCGTGCTGTCGGGCAATCCGGCATTCCGGATCCGGATGCAGCGCGAGGCCGACGCGGCGGGCAGGCTCACCGAGCCGCACGTGGTACCCATCCACGACTACGGCGAGATCGACGGTCAGATGTTCGTCGAGATGCGGCTGATCGACGGAGATGACCTGGGCATGGAGTTGCAGCGCTTCGGCCCGTTGGCCCCGGCTCGAGCGGTGGCGGTGGTCGAACAGGTGGCCGCCGCCCTGGACGCGGCGCACGCCGGAGGAATCACCCATCGCGACATCAAGCCGGCGAACATCCTGCTCACCCGGGGTGACTTCGCCTACCTTGTCGACTTCGGCATTGCCCGCGCCGCGGCAGATCCCGGCCTGACCCAGACCGGGATGGCGCTGGGCACCTACAACTACATGGCCCCGGAGCGGTTCCGTGGGGGCGAGGTCGACTACCGCGCCGACATCTATTCGCTGGCCTGTGTGCTGAGCGAGTGTCTGAGCGGCCAGCCGCCGTACCGGGCCGAGACCATTGAACGACTGGTCGCCTCACATCTGATGGAACCCGCCCCGCGGCCCAGTCAGCTACGGCCGGGCCACGTACCGCACGCACTGGACCAGGTGATCGCCAGAGGGATGGCGAAGAACCCGCGGGATCGATACAGCAGTGCCGGTGAGCTGGCACGCGCCGCACACGATGCGCTGACCACCGCAGAGCAGCATCAGGCCGCGATGATCGTGGAGCAGGGTGGGGTGGCCACCCGAATGGCCAGCGCCGTCGGTGCCGCCACTAACGGTGGCGGGAGCTCGCCCGCCAACGGATACCGGCAGGAGCTGGTCGGCTACGAACAGCGCGCGTACGAACCGAACGCCTACGACCAGCCGCACGGGCAGACCCAGGTGCGGCCCGCCATCACCGGTTGGCGGGACCACCCGCCGCAGCAGTCCTCGCCTGCCGTGCCGGAATTCGCCGCCGAGACAAAGAACCGCGGCGATCGCCGCTGGCTGGTGCCGGCCGCGGCAGCCGCTGCGCTGCTGGTCGTGGTCGGGGCGGGCGGCTACGTGATCACCCACCGCTCGGATACGTCTCCCGGGGCGTCGGCGTCAGCGCCGGCGTCGGTCAACGGGCAGAGCGTGCTGCCCCTGGACGGCCTGAGCTTCCGGCTCTCGCCGGGCGGGTTGGCGCTGGACGGCAGCGGAAACATCTACGTCACCAACCAGAGCATGTACGGCCGGGTGGTGAAGCTGGAACCTGGATCGCACACCCCGGTGATGCTGCCGTTCACCGGGCTCTACGAGCCGCAAGGGGTAGCCGTCGATCGAACCGGCGCGGTGTACGTCACCGATTTCAACAATCGGGTGGTGAAGCTCGACCCGGATTCCCACGCCCAGTCCGAGCTGCCGTTCACCGGGCTGAACTATCCGGAAGGCCTGGTGGTGGACAACGCCGGCAGCGTCTACGTCGCCGATCGGGGCAACAACCGGGTGGTCAAGTTGCCGGCCGGGGCTGACAGCCAGGTGGTGCTGCCGTTCGCCGGTCTGCACAACCCCGACGACGTGGCCGTCGACTCCGCCGGCAACGTCTACGTCACCGACACCGACAATGATCGGGTGGTGCGGCTGGCCGCCGGATCCAACACCCAGAGCGTGCTCCCGTTCACCGGTCTCGATGCCCCGTGGGGCGTCACCGTCGACGGGGCCGGCAACGTCTACGTCACCAACCACGACAGCCACACCGTGCTGAAGCTGGCCGCTGGGGCCAATACTCAGACGAAGATGCCGTTCACCGGCCTGAACACCCCGCTGCAGGTAGTGGTCGGTTCGGGCGACACCCTTTATGTCGCCGACCGCGGCAACAACCGGGTGGTGAAACTGGTCGGCGGCGCCGAACCGCGGGGCTGAACCGCGGACTTTTCGCGGCGGTTCCAGCTTCGCCGGTCAGCGATCGTGGACCGAGGTCAGCCGAGTCGCCACGGCCGCCACGATCGCGCTGATCGCGACCAGGATGATCAGCGTCAGCGCCGCACCCCACACCCGGGCAGCCCCGGCCGCCTGCGGGTTCCCCAGCTCGGAGTAGATCAGCAGCGGTAGCGAGGCCATGTTCTCGTGAAAGATGTCGTAGTTGATCGAACGGCTGTAGCCCACCAGCACCAATACCGGCGCGGTCTCACCCATGATCCGGGCGATCGACAAGAAGATTCCCGACAGAATGCCCGAGAGTGCGGTGGGAATGACGACACGCAGGATCGTTTTCCATCGCGGCACACCCAGCGCGTAGCTGGCCTCCCGCAGTTCGTCGGGGACCAGGCGCAGCATCTCCTCGGTGGAGCGCACCACGATCGGCAACATCAGCAGGGCCAGCGCCAGTGACACCGCGAACGCGCTCTGCTCGAATCGCAGGGTGGCGATCCAGAGGCTGAAGACGAACAGCGACGCCACGATCGACGGCACCCCGGCAAGCACGTCGACCATGAAGGTGGTCACTCGCGCCCATCGGCCGCCGCCGTACTCGATCAGGTAGATGGCCGTCATCAGCCCCAGCGGCACCGCCAGCGCGGCGGCGATCCCAGCCTGCACCAGGGTGCCGTACAGCGCGTGGTACACCCCGCCGGCAAACTCTTCGGGCAGGACGCCTCGTAGCGAGTGCGTCCACCAGTCGAGATTGATGATCGCGTGCCAACCTCGGGCCACCACGACCCAGAGCAGCCAGACCAACGGGACCGCCGCGACGGCGAACGAGGCGGTGAACGCCGCCGTGGCCAGCTTGTCGGTCAACCGGCGCCGCATGCTGAGGTGATGGCGGCGACGTGGCACCGACGGTTTGACCGGTGCGTCGAGCAGTTGGGTGCTCATCCGTTGACCTTGCCGCCGGCTACCGCGCGAGCAGCGGCATTGACGAAGAATGTGAGCGCGAACAATGCGAACCCCGCGGCGATGTAGGCGCCGGTAGGCAGCGGGGCGCTGAACTCCGCCGCCGCCGACGCGATTTTGGATGCGAACGTGTACCCGCCGTCGAACAGCGACCAGTTCCCAGGCTTTGCCGCAGCCCGCAGGATGATCAGCATCGCGACCGTCTCACCCAGGGCGCGCCCCAGGCCCAGCATCGCCGCGGCGATCACGCCGCTGCGGCCGTAGGGCAGCACCGCCATGCGGACCACCTCCCAGCGAGTGGCTCCCAGGGCGTGGGCGGCTTCGATGTGAGCGACCGGGGTCTGCCGAAATACCTCCCGCGAGACCGAGGTGATGATCGGCAGGATCATCACGGCCAGCACGATTCCCGCGGTGAAGATCGTGCCGCCGCCGGCCAGCGACACGTTGCCCTTGTCGAACAGGAACAGCCAGCCGAAGTGACGGTGGAGGAATCGCATCAGCGGCACCAGCATCGGCGCCAGCACGAAGATCCCCCACAGGCCGAAGATGATGGACGGCACCGCCGCCAGCAGGTCGACCACCACGGCAAACGGCCGGGTCAGCCGGCGGGGCGCGTACTGGGTGAGGAAGATTGCGATACCGATCGATATCGGCACCGCCAGTGTCAACGCGAACACCGAGCTCAACACCGTGACCATCAGCAGGTCCCGGATGCCGAACGACAGGTGGTCGGGATCGTTCGTGAGGAACTCCGGGCTGGTGAAGAAGTTCGCCTCGTTGGCGAGCAACGACGGGAATGCACGCACCAGCAGGAAGATCGCGATCAGCGCGATCACCACCACCACTGTCGATCCGGCCGAGACCGCTGCCGCCCGGAACAGTCGCTCGCCTCTCGGCGAGCGACTGCTCATCAGCGACGTCGGCGGATTCCCGGGTGTCACGAGATGGCGTCGACCGCGGACGCCAGGCGAGCCTTGAAAGCCTCGGGGATCGGCACGTAGCCGTTGTCGGCCAGACCGCTCTGGCCGGGGCCGATGGTCGACTTCAGGAACAGGCGCACCGCCGTGCCGACATCGGCGTCCGGGTATTTCGAGCACACCACCTCGTAGGTGGCCAGCACGATCGGGTACGAGCCGGTCTGAGTCGGCTGGTAGAACGACGCCGTGTCGAGCACCAGGTCGTTGCCTTGGCCCTTGATGGTGGCACCGGCGATGGTCTTGCCGACCGACTCGGTGCTGATCGCGACCGGGTCGGGGCCGGCCGAAGTGACGATCTGGGCGGTGGCCAGATTCTTGGCCTGGGCGAATGACCATTCGTTGTAGGTGATCGCCCCCTCGGTGGCCGCGATGGCGCCGGCGGTTCCGTCGTTGCCCTTGGCGCCTTCGCCGACGCCGCCGGTGAAGGACTTACCGGCGCCCTTGCCCCAGGCCCCACCGGAGGCGGCGTCCAGGTACTGCTGGAAGTTGTCGGTGGTCCCGGACTCGTCGCTGCGGAACACCACGTGGATCGGCTGGGCGGGCAGCGTGGCGGTCGGGTTGAGTGCCTTGATCGCCGCGTCATCCCAGCTGGTGATGGTGCCGTTGAAGATCTTCGCGGCGGTCGGGCCGTCGAGGATCAGGTTGTCGACGCCCGCGATGTTGTAGGTGATCGCGATCGGGCCGAACACCACCGGCAGGTTCCATGCCGGGGAGCCGCAGCGCTGCTGCGCCTCGGCGTAGTCGTCGGCGCCCAGCGGGACGTCGGAGCCGGCGAAGTCGGTCTGGCCGCCGACGAACTCTCGGATACCGGCACCCGACCCGTTGGCGGTGTAGTTGACGTTGTGGTCCGAACATTCGTCGATGAATGCCTTGACGAACCGGGACATCGCGTTCTGCTGCGCGGTCGATCCGCTGGCCTTCAGAGTCTCCGCGCCGCCGCAGTTTCCGCCGGTGGCGACCGAGCCCGAGGTTGTCTTCTCAGCGGTGTCGGTGTTCTTGTCGCTACCGCACCCGGATAACACCAATGCGCCGGTCGCCATAATGCCCAGCGCAGTACCAATCCCGTTCAGTTTCACATTGACCTTTCGCAGACAAATCAGGGGCGATGACCGCTTATGCGACATCACCGAATAAACCCGGGCGCCTATCCGAAATAATGACGTGCGTGCCGAGTCGGTTTCCCTCTATTTAATGCGGTGAACAAAGGTTACGCTACGGTGAACAGCCATGATCCGACGGTGGAATTCTGGTGGAATTCTGATGACGCCGATATGGACTTGCTAAATGCCAGATGACAGGTAGGCCGGCCAGGTCCGTATGCTTCGCGAAGTGGTCGAACCGTCCGTCGCGCAGCTGCGTACGCTCCTCGACGAGCTGACCGTGCGGGACGCGGTCCACTTCGGGCGGCGCCTCAAGGACCTGCGCGACGCAAAGCCCGAGCAGCTGCGGAAGCTGGCCGAGCGGATGGGTGCCGCGCAGGCACTGGTTGCCGCGCGTAGCGCCGCGGTGCCGGAGGTCCGCTATCCCGACCTGCCGGTCAGTGCGCGCCGCGACGAGATCGCCGCGGCGATCCGCGATCACCAGGTCGTGGTGGTCGCCGGTGAGACCGGGTCGGGCAAGACCACGCAGCTGCCCAAGATCTGCCTGGAGCTCGGTCGCGGCATCCGCGGCACCATCGGGCACACCCAGCCGCGCCGGCTGGCCGCCCGCACGGTGGCCCAGCGCATCGCCGAGGAGTTGGGGTGCCCGCTCGGCGATGTAGTCGGCTATGCGGTGCGGTTCACCGACCGGGTGTCGGACCGCACGCTGGTCAAGCTGATGACCGACGGGATTCTGCTCGCCGAACTCGAACGCGACCGCCGGCTGCTGCGCTACGACACGCTGATCATCGACGAGGCCCACGAACGCAGCCTCAACATCGACTTCCTGCTCGGCTACCTGCGCGAGCTGCTGCCGCGGCGGCCGGACCTCAAGGTGATCATCACCTCGGCCACCATCGAACCGCAGCGCTTCGCAGAACATCTGGGTGGTGCACCCATCGTGGAGGTCTCGGGCCGCAGCTACCCGGTCGAGATCCGTTATCGACCACTGGAACTGCCGGTGGCCTTGGGCGCCGGAGCCGCCTCCGATGACCCCGACGATCCCGATCGCGAGATCATCCGCACCGAGACCCGCGACGAGATCGAGGCGATCGTCGACGCGGTGCATGAGCTGTCCGCCGAACCGCCCGGCGACGTCCTGGTGTTCCTGTCCGGTGAGCGCGAGATCCGGGACACCGCAGAAGCTCTCGGTGGGCTGACCAATACCGAGATTCTGCCGTTGTATGCGCGGCTGTCCACCGCCGAACAGCAGAAGGTGTTCGCTCCGGCCCGCGCCGGTCGACGGATTGTGTTGGCCACCAACGTGGCCGAGACCTCGCTGACGGTGCCGGGAATCCGCTATGTCATCGACCCGGGCAATGCCCGCATCTCCCGCTACAGTCGCCGGCTCAAGGTGCAGCGGCTGCCGATCGAACCCATCTCGCAGGCGTCGGCTTCGCAGCGCAGCGGCCGGTGCGGCCGCACCGCGCCCGGGGTGTGCATCCGGCTCTACAGCGAAGCCGACTTCGATGCCCGCCCGCGCTACACCGATCCCGAGGTGCTGCGCACCAACCTGGCTGCGGTACTGCTGCGGATGGCGTCGCTGCGTCTGGGGGAGGTCGCGGACTTCGGGTTCCTCGACCCGCCGGATGCGCGCAGCATCCGCGACGGGGTGGCGCTGCTGGTCGAGCTCGGAGCGTTCACCGCTGACGGGACCATCACGGCCGTCGGGCGGCGGCTGGCCCGGCTGCCGGTGGATCCGCGGCTGGGCCGGATGATCCTGGCCGCCGAGACCGAGGGCTGTGTGCGTGAGGTGCTGGTGCTGGCGGCCGCGCTGACCATCCCCGACCCCAGGGAGCGCCCGGCCGACCGGGAGGAGGCGGCCCGCGCCAAGCACGCCCGGTTCGCCGATGACGATTCGGATTTCACCGCCTACCTCAACTTGTGGGCATACCTGACGGATCAGCGGAAAGCCCTGACCGGCAGCGCGTTTCGCCGGATGTGCCGCAACGAGTTCCTGCATTACCTGCGGATCCGGGAATGGCAGGATCTGGTCGGGCAGCTGCGCAGCATCGCCGCGGACCTGGGCATCCGGGAATCGGGGGAGCCGGCGCAACCGGCGGCCGTGCACGCCGCACTGTTGGCCGGGCTGCTGTCGCATGTCGGGATGCGCCGCGACGACGGCCGCGAGTTCGCCGGGGCGCGTAACTCGAAGTTCGTGCTGGCACCCGGATCGGCACTGGCCAAACGCCCGCCGCGCTGGACGGTGGTGGCCGAGCTGGTGGAGACCAGCCGGCTGTTCGGGCGCACCGCCGCACGCATCTCACCCGAGACCGTCGAGCGGGTGGCGGCCGACCTGGTGCAGCGCAGCTACAGCGAACCGCATTGGGACGCCCGGCGCGGCGAGGTGATGGCCTTCGAAAAGGCGACGCTCTACGGACTGGTGCTGGCCGCGCGCCGCCGGGTGGGCTATGCGCGGGTGGACCCGGTGGTAGCCCGCGAACTGTTCATCCGGCACGCGCTGGTCGAGAGGGACTGGGTGAGCCGACACCGGTTCCTGGCGGACAACGCCGCACTGCTCAGCGAACTGCAGGAGCTGCAGGACCGGGTGCGGCGCCATGACCTGATAGTCGACGATGACACCGTCTATGACCTCTACGACAAAAGGATTCCCGCCGAGGTGATCTCGGCGCGGCACTTCGACGGGTGGTGGCGCAAGCAGCAGCACCGCAGTCCCGAGCTGCTCACGTTCACCCGCACCGAGTTGCTGCGCACCGATGCCGTCGACGCCGACCGGCCCGACAGCTGGGCGGCCGGCGATGTCGCGCTCCCGCTGAGCTACCGGTTCGAGCCGGGTGCGGCCGACGACGGCGTCACCGTACACGTGCCGATCGACGTGCTGGCGCGGCTCGGCGGTGACGAATTCGCCTGGCAGGTGCCGGCTCTGCGCGAAGAAATGCTCACCGCGCTGATCCGGTCCCTGCCGAAGGAGTTGCGGCGCAACTTCGTTCCCGCACCCGACACCGCCCGCGCGCTGCTCCCGGCACTCGAGTCGCTCACCGGCCCGCTGCTCGAGGCGCTGACGGCTGAGCTGCGCCGCAGCACCGGGGTGTCGGTGCCCACCGATGCCTTCGACCTGACCCGGCTGCCGGCGCACCTGCGGGTGACGTTCGCCGTCGAGGCGGCCGACGGTACCGAGGTGGCCCGCGGCAAAGATCTTCCCGCCCTGCAGGATCGGCTTGCCGATTCGGCCCGCGACGCGGTGGCTGATGCGGTCGGCGCCGAATGGGAACGCACCGGGCTGCGCGACTGGCCGGACGACGTGGACACCCTGCCGCGGGCCGTGCAACAGCTGGTGTCGGGGCGAATGGTCCGGGGGTTCCCGGCGTTGGTCGACGACGGCGATTCCGCGGGGCTGCGGGTGTTCGCCACCGAGGCACAGCAACGATTTGCGTCGCGGCCGGGCCTTCGCAGGCTGCTGCGCTGCGCGGTGGCCTCGCCGGTCAAAGCCGTGGAACGGCAGTTGAGTTCGCAGAGCAGGCTGATGCTCAAGGCGAACCCGGACGGCTCGCTGGCGGCGCTGATCGACGACTGCGCGGACGCCGCGACCGACGCGCTGACACCCTCGCCGGTCGGGACCCGCGACGAGTTCGCCGCGGCGCGCGCTCACGTGGCCGAGCACCTGGTGCGGGCCACCGCCGACGTGCTGGCCCGGGTCGAGAAGGTGTTGGCCGCCGCCCGTGACGTCCAGCTGGCGCTGCCGGCCCAGCCGCCGGCCGCGCACGCCGAGGCGATCGCCGACATCGACGGTCAGCTGGACGCGCTGCTGGCACCCGGATTCGTCGTTGCCACCGGGCGCGACCGCCTGTCGGACCTCACCCGCTACCTCATCGCGGCCGGCCGCCGGCTCGAGCAACTGCCCCGTGCAGCGCAGGCCGACCGGGATCGGATGGCCCGGGTGCATGCGGTGCAGGACGCCTACCGAGACGTGTTGACGGCGCTGCCGACGGCACGCCACCACGACGACGACGTGCTCGACATCGCCCGCCAGATCCAGGAATTACGAGTGAGCCTATGGGCCCAGCAGCTGGGCACGCCCCGGCCGGTGAGTGAACAGCGCATCTATCGCGCGATCGATGCCCTACTCGGATGAGGGCAGGGTGTTCTCGTCGGGGAACTTGCCGGTGGCCTGGAAGATCACCCGACGGGCGACCTCGACTGCGTGGTCGGCGAAGCGCTCGTAGAACCGGCCAAGCAGGGTCACATCGACGGCCGCGGCCACCCCATGCCGCCATTCCTTGTCCATCATCACCGAGAACAAGTGCCGGTGCAGGTCGTCCATCGCGTCGTCTTCTTCGCGGATGCGGGCGGCTTTCTCCGGGTCGCGCGAGAGCAGCACCTCCTGGGCGCTGTTGCCCAATTCGACTGCCACCCGGCCCATTTCGGCGAAGTAGCCGTTGACCTCCTCGGGCAGTGCGTGTTGGGGGTGGCGGCGCCGGGCGATCTTGGCGACGTGCAGCGCCAGGGCGCCCATCCGGTCGATATCGGCGACCATCTGGATGGAGCCGACGATGGCCCGCAGGTCCCCGGCGACCGGAGCCTGCAACGCCAGCAGTACGAACGCGCTCTCCTCGGCGCGGGCGCTCATCGCGGCGATCTGTTCGTGATCGGTGATGACCTGCTCGGCAAGCACCAGGTCGGCCTGCAGCAGCGCCTGCGTGGCACGTTCCATGGCCTTTCCGGCGAGGCCGCACATGGTGCCGAGTTGTTCGGCCAGGTGCGAGAGTTGCTCGTGGTAGGCGGTGCGCATAGCCCCCAGACTAGCGTGAACGGCGATCGCGGGCGTGCCGGCAGTTGCCGGCCGCGGGTCTATTCGCAGCTGGTGTCGGCGGCGTTGGTGACCGTCAGGTCATCGGGCAGGGTGGTCGCTTCGACGCTGGCGCCGCGGTTGAGCTGCACGCTGATCTGCGAGCCGCTGGCCGCCGGCTTGTTGACACTGCGGAAGTCCGAACCCAGCACCACGCGCACGATGTTGCCCAGGCCGGTGATCCGCTCGATCGGCGCGCCCCCCAGTGCCGAGGACACCGTGGCGGCGGCCTGTTCGTTGCCCGGGGAGAACAACACCTTGCTGGTCTTGACCGTGCCGGGGTAGTCGTCGGCGTTGTCGACGTCGAAGCCCCACTGCTGCAGGTTTTCCGAGGTGGCGGCGGCCAGGCCGGTCTGCTCGGTGGCGTTGGACACCCGCACGGTGACCTCGCCGGGAGACGTGGTGACCGCGCGCACCTGCTCGACCTGCGGCTTGGCCGGGGCGACCGAGGACGGGGCAGCCGTCGACGGCGCCGCGGTGGATGTGGTCGACACCGACGTGGCGTTGTGGTTGTTCTCGCCGGGCAGCGGGTCGTCGTTGATGATCGCGTCGAACAGCGCCCGCACGTCGTCCATCCGGGGGACCTCGTCGCCGTTCTCGTCGGTCTCACTGGTCGGCACTGTCACGAAGGTGATGTGGCCGGCGGCGACCTTCTGCAGCGACTGGCCGAGGTTCACCAGGTCCTTGGTAGTGACACCGTCCACCGAGCTGTCGCCGATGAACATGTTGACCACGTTGTTGAGCTTGGTCGGTGAGAAGAAGGTGTTGGTGGAGATCAGCGAGCGCAGCAGCGAGGACAGGAACAGCTGCTGACGCTTGATGCGGCCGTAGTCGCCGTTGTCCTCGGTGGTGACGTGGCGGGCCCGCACGTAGTTCAGCGCGGTGGTGCCGTCGACCCGCTGCCGCCCGGTGTCTTCCAGGACGCTGCCCAGCACCAGGTCGTACAGCGGGCTGGTGGTACACACCTCGACGCCGCCGAGCGCGTCGACCATCTTGCCGAAGCCGACGAAGTCGACGGCCATGAACCGGTTGATCGCCAGCCCGGACAGCTTCTGGATCTCCTTGACCAGGCACTTCGGTCCGCCGTAGGCGTAGGTCGAGTTCAGCTTCGTCTCGGTGTAGACCGTCTCGCCGCTGTAGGTCCCGGTCTGCTCGTCGTAGATCGGGCCGTATGCGCCGGTCGCGGCGTTCCAGACGTCACACTCGATCGGGGTGATGGCCAGGTCGCGTGGGAACGACACCACCACGACACGCTTACGGTTCGCCGGGATGTTGACCAGCATGATGGTGTCCGAACGGGCGCCCTCGGCGTCGTCGGCGCTGCCCGCGCCGACATTGCTGTTGGCCCCGGCGCGGGTGTCTGCCCCGACGATCAGGAAGTTTTCGTCGCCGTACTGTCCGGCCGCGTCCAGAATGTCGTGCGAGTCGGGGTCCAGCGCGCTGACGTGGTTGAGGCTGCGGTTCTTTGACGAACTCCACTGCCAGGCAGAACCGGTCAGCACCAGGGCCAGGACGGCCATCATTGCCGCCACCAGGCGGCCGGCCAGCAGAGTCCGGTGATGCTGCTGCTGGTGCGGCGGGTCGGGGATCGGCGTGGTGCGGACCGGCGGGATCGGCTCGATGCGGACCGGCGGGATCTCGGCTGCTACATCGGGAAGCCGGGTGGTGGGAGCCTCGACTTCGTCCCACAGGCTGTCGAGGTCGACCGGAGCGCGCCGCGGGCGGTGAATCCGGTCGAGGTCGGGCAGCTCCGACGGGTACTCGATCTCTGCGGGTTCGGGGGAGACCCGGGGCCGCGGGGCCGGCGGGCGCTGTTGGGCTGGGGGTGCTTCTGGTCCCTGAGGGGTCTCCGGTTCCTCGGGGGCGCGGCGCCGGGTGCGGCCTCCCGACGGTGGAGCGTCCGCGTTGACCCGGGCGATCAGGTCGGCGACGCTCACCGATCCCGTACCGCCGTTGCGGCGCCGCGAGGGCTCGCCCTCGGGCCGAGACGGGTCGGGGGCGTCGTTGGACGGGGCGGGGGCGGCGTTGGACGCGTCCTGCCAGCGCTCCCATGGCGCAGGACCGGGTGGGCTCATCGTCATCAGCTGGTGTTCCGCGTCATCCCGGCCATCAGGTACCCAACGGCCAGGAGTGGCGTTATCGCCGTCACTCATGTCCTCAAGGGCCTCCGGAAAATTTGGGACTGGCGGGCTCCTGCCACGTCAGCTCAGTCGTGCGTCCTCAGCGGGACTACCCCCGGGGCGGGGGCGGCAAGCAACTCATACTACTGAGACTTTTCGTGACACGCGATGTCGAGAACGTCTCATTTCAGCCACCTGAGTGCATAATGTCCGCCCCAACGGGCACCGCACAGTCGTCCGGGTCCGCCAGCCAGCCATCGGGAAGGGCGACCTTGGCCGCTGAGCCCTGCCGGCCGCGCGGCCCGGTCGCAGCGTCGGGAAACGGGATCGATCCGTCCAGCTGCCCCAGCAGTCCGTCGAGCTCGCCCAGGGTGGTGACCATCGCCAGCGCGCGCCGCAGTTCCGAACCGGCCGGAAATCCGTGCAGGTACCAGGCGACGTGCTTGCGGATCTCGCGCATGCCCTTGTCCTCACCGAAGTGCGCTGCCAACAGCACGCCGTGCCGGCGGATGATGTCGGCGACCTCACCCAGGGTGGGGGGCGTGGGGGAGGGCCGGCCGGCGAACGCCGCCGACAGCTCCCCGAACAGCCACGGCCGGCCCAGGCAGCCCCGGCCGATCACCACGCCGTCGCAGCCGGTGGCGGCCATCATGGCCAGCGCATCGCCGGCTTCGAAGATGTCCCCGTTGCCCAGCACGGGAATCGAGGTGACATGCGCCTTGAGCTGGGCGATCTGGTCCCAATCCGCGGTGCCGGAGTAGCGCTGCGAGGCGGTCCGCGCGTGCAGGGCCACGGCCGCGGCGCCCTCGGCCTCGGCGATGCGCCCGGCGTCCAGATGGGTGTGGTGGGCGTCGTCGATACCGATCCGGAACTTCACGGTCACCGGAATGTCGGTACCGGCCGTACCCCGCACGGCTGCCGCGACGATGTTGCCGAACAGCCGGCGCTTGTAGGGCAGCGCCGACCCTCCCCCGAGCCGGGTCACCTTGGGCACCGGGCAGCCGAAGTTCATATCGATGTGGTCGGCCAGGCCCTCGTCGGCGATCATCTTCGCCGCGGCGTAGGTGGTGTCCGGGTCGACGGTGTAGAGCTGCAGCGAGCGCGGTGACTCGTCCGGGCCGAACGTCGTCATGTGCAAGGTGGCGGCGTTGCGTTCGACCAGCGCCCGGGCGGTGATCATCTCGCAGACGTAGAGCCCGCTGACGGTACCCGCCCGGGATCGCTCCAATTCGCGGCAGAGCGTGCGGAATGCGACGTTGGTCACACCGGCCATCGGGGCCAGCACCACCGGGCTGGCGAGCTCGATCGAGCCGATCTTCAACCCGCTCTGCGTGTCGGTTACGACGCCGATGAGGCGAGCTCCTTGGCGGCGGCCTGCGCGGCGCGCTTCTCGGCCACCTTGGCCTCGCGCTCCTGCCGGCGTTGCTTGGCGATCTCGAACTTCTCGCAGGTGTCGTCCAGCTCGGCGACGAGCCCACCGATCTGCTCCTGGTAGCGGGCGGCCTCGCCGGTGAAGCTCCGCTCGAGGATGCCCCATTTCCTCAGCACCGGCATCACCACGTCGTCGCGGTGAATCACCGGGTCGTAGACACCGCCGACGGCGATGATCACCGCCTTGCGGCGGAACTCCGGGACCACATACCCGGGCATCTGGAAGTTGGCCAGCACCCGGTGCAGCGAGTACATCGCCTGATCGGGCGCGATGTCGAAACCGGCGGCGCTGACGTCGCGGTAGAAGATCATGTGCAGGTTCTCGTCGGCCGAGATCCGGGCCAGCAGCTGGTCGGCGATCGGGTCATTGCAGGCCCGGCCGGTGTTGCGGTGCGAGATCCTGGTGGCCAGTTCCTGGAAGGTCACGTAGACGACCGAATCGAACAGGCTCGCGGCGAACAGGTCGCCGGAGACCTGGTGGTTCTGGCCGGGGCTGAAGCCGCGGTTGACGGTCTCCATCCGCAGCGTCTCCAGTTCGATGGGATCGCAGTTACGGGTGACGACCAGGTAGTCGCGCAGGGCGATGCCGTGCCGGTTCTCCTCGGCGGTCCAGCGGTTCACCCAGGTGCCCCACGGGGCGTCCATGGTGAAGTTCATCGCGATCTCGCGGTGGTACGAGGGCAGGTTGTCCTCGGTCAGCAGATTCTGGATCATCGCGGTCCGGGCGACCTCGGACAGCTTCGACTGCTCGGGGTCCCAGTCCTGCCCCCCGAGCGCGAAGTAGTTCTTTCCCTCGGACCAAGGCACGTAGTCGTGCGGATTCCAGTCCTTGGTCATGGAGAAGTGTCGGTTGACCGCGTTCTCGACGACCGGTTCGAGTTCGTGCAGCAACTCCAGTTCGGTCCATTCCCGCGCCATGGCAGCTCCCCAGGTATCTGTGTCCGCTAGTTGCAGGCAATATATCTGTGTCTGTCGGTTGCATCAAGTTCGAAATGGGCGTGTTGACGCTGCAGTTCCATTCTGACAACATTCGTTGTCAAAGACGCCTACGCCCGACGGGAACTCCATCGTGACCCAAGACATCTCCGAGGTGGTGGCTCCGCTGCCGGCCGACACCCCGCCGCAGCCGCTCGGCCCGGATTCGCTGAC
Organism: Mycobacterium zoologicum; assembly: GCF_020181635.2. NCBI lineage: Bacteria > Bacillati > Actinomycetota > Actinomycetes > Mycobacteriales > Mycobacteriaceae > Mycobacterium > Mycobacterium zoologicum. The sequence continues at coordinate 90,187 of NZ_JAYJJS010000003.1, forward strand.
CTGGAAATACTTCGGCGACTGGCGCGGCATGCTGCAGGGACCGTGGGCCGGATCGATGCAGAATATGCACCCGCAGCTCGGTGCGGCAGTCGAAGAGCACTCGACCTTCTTCCGGGAGCGCTGGCCGCGGCTGATGCGCTCGCTGTATCCGATCGGCGGGGTGGTCTTCGACGGCGACCGGGCTCCGATGACCGGCGCCGAGGTCCGCGATTACCACGTCAACATCAAGGGCGTCGACGCCCGGGGCCGTCGCTATCACGCGCTGAACCCCGAGGTCTTCTACTGGGCGCACGCGACGTTCTTCGTCGGCACCATGATCGTGGCCGACTGGCTGTGCGGGGGCATTTCGGACGACGAGCGCCGTCAGCTCTTCGAGGAGCACAAGACCTGGTACGCCATGTACGGCATGAGCATGCGCCCGGTGCCGCAGACCTGGGAGGACTTCGAGGTCTACTGGGACCACATGTGTCACGAGGTGCTGGAGGACAACAAGGCTACCCGCGACGTGCTGGACCTGACCACGCTGCCGAAACCGCCCTTTGCGCAGTGGATCCCGGACTGGATGTGGGCCCAGCAGCGCAAGATGGTCGCCCCGTTCTTCGTGTGGCTGACCGTCGGGCTCTACGACCCGCCGGTGCGTGAGCTGCTGGGTTACACCTGGTCCGCGCGGGAGGCATGGCTGCACCGCCGGTTCGGCAGGCTGGTCGGGGCGGTGTTCGCCGTGGTGCCGCGCCGGATGCGCATGCACCCGCGGGCCCGGGCCGGCTGGGACCGGGCCACCGGCCGCTGCCCGGCCGATGCGCCCCTGGTGCACACCCCCGCGCGCAACCTTCCGCCGCTCGACGAGCGGGACAACCCGATGCACTACTGCCCCAAGGTCTGACGACACCGCTTTAGTCCAGACAATATGGAACAGCCGGGTCGCCCGGCCGAGTCTTGACTCTGCGTAACTCCCTGCGGAATAGTGTTCTCATAAGGGAAGAATCCCGTATGTTGTCCGGACAAATTCCGTGTGCCAGGAGAAAGCGGGTCATGGCGGATCTCTCCAGCCTCGTGAGCCTTGCGGGCCGCGTCGTGGTCGTCTCGGGTGCCGGCGGAGGCGGGATCGGAACCGAGGTCACCGCGATGGCCGCCCGCGCCGGCGCCACCGTGATCGCGGTGAGCCGGTCGGCGGACAACCTCGAACAACACATCGGCCCGCTGATCGGCGAGGGCCTGCCGGTGGTGCCGGTGGTGGCCGACGCCGGCACCGACGAGGGCATCGCCGCGGTGCTCGCCGCGGCCGACCGCGCCGACGGCCGGCTCTACGGGCTGGTCAACGTCGCCGGCGGTGCCGCCCCGGCGACCTGGATGCCGTCAACCCGGGTGGAGCGGTCGGACTGGCGAGAGATCTTCTCGCACAACCTCGAAACCGCGTTCTTCATGAGCCGCGCGATCGCCGCCGAACTGGTGGCCCGCAGGATTCCCGGCTCGATCGTCTCGATCTCCTCGATCAGCGGGATGAACAGCGCGCCGTTCCACATCGCCTATGGCACCGCCAAGGCCGCCGTGGTCGCGATGACCCGCACCATGGCGGTTGAACTCGCGCAGGCCGGAATCCGGGTGAACGCGGTCGCCCCGGGCGTCACCGAGACGGCGGCCTCAGCCACCTACGTCGACGACGATCCCGAGCGCGACCGGCAGGCCATCGCGATGGGGCGCCGCGGACGTCCCGAGGAACAGGCCGGGCCGATCCTGTTCCTGCTCACGGAGCTGTCCAGCTACATCACCGGCCAGACGCTGCTGGTCGACGGTGGCATCGACCTGCGGTGGAGCCACCTCGGCGCCGACAACACCTCGCTGTTTCTCAAGGACGAGACCTTCCGCGCCGCGATGAGGAGGATGTGATGACGAGTGCGAACGCCGGTGGTACCGAGGAGCTTTCGCAACCGATGACGATCGACGCGCAGGCCTACACCTGCGGCGACTACGCCCGGGCCGAACGAGACAGGCTGTGGCGCAAGGTGTGGCAGCAGGCCGGCCGGGTCGAAGACCTGCCGGAGGTGGGCAGCTACCTGACCTACGACATCCTCGACGATTCGATCATTGTGGTGCGCACCGGACCCTCGGAGTTTCGGGCTCACCACAACGTGTGTATGCACCGTGGTCGCCGGCTGATCGACACCCCCGAAGGCGCCAAGAACGCTTGCGCGCGCACCCGAAAGTCGTTCGTGTGCGGGTTCCACGGCTGGACCTACGATCTCGACGGGGCCTGCACGCACATCCGGGAGCAGGATGACTGGCAGGGCACCTTGACGCCGGAGAACACTCACCTGCGGCCGGTGCGCGTCGACACCTGGGGCGGCTGGCTGTGGATCAACATGGATCCGGACGGCGAATCGTTGGCCGACTACCTGTTCCCGGCGGCCAAGGTCCTCGAACCGTTCGGTCTGGAGAACATGCGCTACAAGTGGCGCAAATGGGTTGAGTTCGACTGCAATTGGAAGGTCGCCATGGAGGCCTTCAACGAGACCTACCACGTCTACACCACCCATCCGGAGTTCAACCGGTTCGGTGAGTTCAAGGGCTGGGCCCGGGCGCAGGGCAGGCACAGCAATATCGGCTACGACGCGCCGGATGACCTGGAGGCCACCAAGTCCAAGATCCGGCTGGGCATCGGCGACGACCCCCGGGTGTCGACCGCGGAGATGCAGATCTACACCATGGAGGAGACCAACGCCACCACCACGGCGACCCTGGTCAACGCCGCCAAACGTCTGGTCGACGAACTTCCCGAGGGCACCCCGGCCGATCAGGTGCTGGCGCACTGGCTGGCCTCGGCACGCCGCGACGACGAGGCCCGCGGGGTCATCTGGCCGACCATCGACCCCGACGTGCTCGGTGAGGCCGGGACGGCCTGGCAGATCTTCCCGAACTTCCAGATCGGCCAGGGATTGACCAGCGCGCTGTGCTACAGCGCCCGGCCACATCCCAGCTACAACCCCGACAAGTGCATCTTCGAGGTGTCGGTGTTCGAGCTCTTCCCGAAAGGCGAAGAGCCGCAGACGCAGTGGGAGCACACCCCGGTGGGTGACCCGGGCTGGCGGTCGGTGCTGCCGCAGGACTTCTCCAACATGGCGGCCGTGCAGCAGGGGATGAAATCTCTGGGCTACCAAGGGGCCAGGCCCAACCCGTATCGCGAGCGCGCGATCGTCAACCTGCATCACCAGTTGGCCAAGTACATGGGTACCGGTGCGCCCGAGCAGATCGGAAAAGGAAACAGCCGATGACCGACTGCGCCCCGAGCAGCACACCTGAGGACATCGATATCGATGCGCTGCGAAGCAAGTACGCCGCAGAGCGGGCCAAACGCATTCGCCCCGAGGGCTCGAGTCAGTACCTCGAACTCAAGGACGACTTCGTCGAGTTCGCCGAGGTCGATCCATACACCCCGGTGACTCCGCGTGAACCCATCGATGCCGACATCGAGGTGGTGGTCCTCGGCGGTGGCATCGCCGGACTGCTCGCCGGCGCCTACCTGAAGAAGGCCGGCGTGGCCGACGTGCGGGTGATCGAGATGGGCGGCGACTTCGGCGGCGTCTGGTACTGGAACCGCTTCCCCGGAATCCAGTGTGACAACGACGCGTACTGCTACATCCCCATGCTCGAAGAGCTCGACTTCATCCCGTCCAAGAAGTTCGCCGACGGCGCGGAGATTTTCGCGCATTGCCAGAACATCGGGAAGCACTTCGGCCTCTATGACGGGGCGATCTTCTCGACCCAGGTGCGCACCGCCTGTTGGGACGAGGAGGTCAAGCGCTGGCAGCTGACGACGAACCGGGGTGACGACCTGCGGGCGCGTTTCGTGGTGATGGCGCAGGGCTCCTACAACCGGCCCAAATTGCCCGGTATCGCGGGCATCAAGGACTTCATGGACGCTGGCGGCCACGTCTTCCACTCGGCCCGCTGGGACTACGACTACACCGGCGGTGACGCCGACGGGGGCATGGACAAGCTGGCCGACAAGCGGGTGGCTCTGGTCGGCACCGGCGCGACCGGTGTGCAACTGGTCCCGCATCTGGGTCGGGATGCCAAGCAGCTCTATGTTTTCCAGCGCACGCCGTCGTCGGTGGACTTCCGAGGCAACGAGCCCACCGACCCGCAGTGGGCTGCGTCGCTGCAGCCGGGCTGGCAGGCCGAACGCAAGCGCAACTTCCACCGCTGGTCGCCGTTCGAAGGCGTGGTGTTCGACGCCCCCGACATGGTGTGCGACTTCTGGACCGAGTTGGGCCGCAACCTGACCGCCCGGATCGGTGCCAGTCCCGACCCGACGGCGCTCGGTGTCGAGGAGATCATGGCGATGCGGGAGGAGGAGGACTACAAGATCATGGAGCGGCTGCGCCGCCGCATCACCGACATCGTCGAGGACCCGCAGACCGCTGAGGCGCTCAAACCCTACTACCGGTTCATGTGCAAGCGCCCGACCTCCAGCGACACCTACCTACCGGCGTTCAATCGGCCCAACGTCACGCTGGTCGACGTGGCCGAATCCAAGGGAGTCGAAAAGCTCACGGAGAAAGGCATTGTCGCGGGCGGCGTCGAGTACGAGGTCGACTGCGTCATCTTCGCCAGTGGTTTCGAGATCTCCACGGAGATCAGCCGCCGGTATGCGATCGACGTCATCGAAGGCCGCGACGGGGTGTCGCTGTTCGACCACTGGCGGGACGGGTTCGCGACCCTGCACGGGATGACCAGCCGCGGGTTCCCCAACCAGTTCCACACCGGCTTCATCCAGGGGGGCGTCTCGGCCAACACCACCGCGATGTTCGAGCAGCAGGCCGAGCACATCGCCTACATCATCGCCGAGGCTCTCAAACGGGAAGTGGCGGTCGTCGAGCCCAGCGAGGAGGGGCAGAACGACTGGGTCAACACCATCCGGGAGTTGGCATTCGACAATACGGCGTTCGACTTGTCTTGCACGCCAGGCTATTACAACAACGAGGGTCGTGGATTCGGCGAGGCCAGCCGCTCGTTCCTGGGCGAGACCTACAGCCCCGGCTTCTATGCGTTCGATGATCTGCTGCGCGACTGGCGCGCTGCGGGTGACATGAAAGGTTTGGAACTGCGCCCATGACGACGATGACGTTGACCACCCGTGACCTCACCCCCCGGATCGCCACCGAGGTCATCGCCGACAAGGCCGCGCTGCTGAGCGGCGACCATGCCGGGGCGATCCGGGAACTACTGGAGCAGCGCGGCGTTCTGGTGTTCCCGAAGATCGGCTTTTCCGACGACGAGCAGGTCGCGTTCACCGAAACACTGGGCACGCTGGCGCCTGAACGTGACGGCGAGGCCGTCTACGACGTCACCCTGGACACCACCGTCAACAAGCAGGCCGACTACCTCAAGGGATCGTTCTACTGGCACCTGGACGGCACCATGAACGAGGTGCCGATCCTGGCGTCCCTGCTGTGCAGCAAGGTGCTGCCCGCCGACGGCGGTGGCGACACCGAGTTCTGCAACACCTACGCCGCCTACGACGATCTGCCCGACGACGACAAGCAGCAGCTGGGCACGTTGCGGGCGATGCATTCGGCGTGGAACTCACTGCTCTATTACGACCCCGAACCGGAGTTCGCGACGCTGCAACAGATGATGGCGATCGGACAGCGCGAGCTGCCGGTGGTGTGGGCGCACCGCTCCGGCCGGCGCTCGCTGATCCTGGGCTGCACCGCGAGCGACATCGTCGGGATGGACTATGCCCAGAGCACCAGCACCCTGGTGCGGTTGCGGGACTGGGCCACCCAGCCGCAGTTCGTCTATCGGCACCGGTGGTCGGTCGGCGATCTGGTCATGTGGGACAACACCGGCACCATGCACCGGGCGCTGCCCTATGACCCGGCGTCGGGTCGGATGCTGCGCCGCACCAAACTCGCCGGTGAGGAACCGTTCGCTTGAGCGAGACGCACCCGCTGAACTTCGACGGCCGGGTGGCCGTCGTCACCGGCGCCGGGCGGGGCCTGGGCCGCGCCTACGCCGAACTGCTGGCGTCCCGCGGGGCACGGGTGGTGGTCAACGACTGTGACGCCGAGCCGGCCGACGCCGTGGTCGATGAGATCACCGCCGCCGGCGGGCACGCGGTGGCGAGTGTCGCGTCGGTCGCCACCCCCGACGGCGGTCAGGCGATCATCGCCGCGGCGGTACAGGCCTACGGCCGGGTGGACATCGTGATCCACAATGCCGGCAACGTCCGGAGGGGGTCGTTGCGGGAGCTGAGCTACGCCGACTTCGAGGCCGTCCTCGACGTCCACCTGCGCGGCGCGTTCCACGTCGTGCGCCCGGCCTTTCCGATGCTGTGTGACGCGGGTTACGGTCGTATCGTGCTGACCTCCTCGATCGGCGGGCTCTACGGCAATGTCGGCGTGGCCAACTATGCCGCCGCCAAGGCCGGGCTGATCGGGCTGAGCAACGTGGTCGCGCTCGAAGGCGCCGCGGCGGGGGTGAAATGCAACGTGATCGTTCCGGCCGCGGTGACGAGGATGGCCGAGGGGATCGACACCTCCGGCTACCCGCCGATGGAGCCCGAGTTGGCCGCGCCCGCGGTCGGCTGGCTGGCGCACGAATCCTGTTCGGTGACGGGCGAAGTGCTGATCGCTCTGGCGGGCCGGATCGCCCGGGCAGCGGTCGTGGAGAGTCCCGGGGTGTATCAGCCGTCGTGGACCATCGAGCAGGTCGGCGACCGGATCGAGCAGATCCGGGATGTGCACGCGCCGGTGATCTTCCCGGTGGTGCCCGACGGGCACGCCGACCACATCCGGTACAGCTTCGGTATGGCCACCTCAGAAGGAGAGTTGTGATGCGCGAATACCTCAAGTTCTACATCGACGGCCAGTGGGTGGACCCGGCCCAGACGCAGATCCTCGACGTGGAGAACCCGGCCACCGAAAAGGTCGCCGGGAAGATCGCCCTGGGCTCGGCGGCCGACGTCGACCGCGCGGTCGCCGCGGCACGGCGGGCCTTCGGAACCTGGTCGCAGAGCAGTCGCGCCGAACGCCTGGAGCTGTTGCAGGCGATCCTGGCCGAATACCAGCGGCGCAGCGGCGATCTGGCCGACGCGGTGCACGAGGAGATGGGCGCCCCACCCGCACTGGCCGCCGGGGCGCAGGTGCAGCTCGGGATGGGCCATCTGGTCACCGCCATCGACGTGCTGAAGAACTTCTCGTTCACCCAGCAGCGCGGGGAGACGCTGGTGACCCGCGAGCCGATCGGGGTGTGCGGGCTGATCACGCCGTGGAACTGGCCGTTGAACCAGATCGCGGTGAAGGTCTACCCGGCGCTGGCGACCGGCTGCACCATGGTGCTCAAACCCTCTGAGGTGGCGCCGTTCTCGGCCTACGTCTTCACCGAGATCATGGCTGCCGCGGGCGTCCCGGCCGGGGTCTACAACATGGTCAACGGTGACGGGCCCGGCGTGGGGGTGGCGCTGGCGCAACACCCCGACATCGACATGGTGTCGTTCACCGGGTCGACCCGCGCCGGCGTTGCGGTGGCCGAGAACGCCGCGGCCACGGTGAAGCGGGTGACCCAGGAGCTCGGCGGCAAGAGTGCCAACATCGTGCTGGACGACGACGCATTCGTCGACAGCGTGACCGCCGGGGTGGCCGGCATGATGCCCAACTCCGGGCAGAGCTGTAATGCGCCGTCGCGCATGCTGGTGCCGAACTCGCGGATGGACGAGGCCATCGCGATCGCGCACGCGGTGGCCGGGCAGGTTGCGGTGGGCGATCTCGACGACGACAAAGCCATCGGACCGGTGGCCTCGGCCGCACAGTTCACCAAGGTGCAGTCGCTGATCGAGAAGGGCATCGCCGAGGGGGCGACGGTCGCCGCCGGCGGGCCGGGCCGTCCCGACGGGCTGGACGCCGGCTACTACGTGCGGCCGACGGTTTTTGCAAACGTCAAGAACGACATGACGATTGCGCGGGAGGAGATCTTCGGGCCGGTGCTGTGCATCCTCGGTTACGACGACGTCGACGAGGCGGTCGAGATCGCCAACGACACCGAGTACGGTCTGGCCGGTTACGTCTCCGGCGCCGATCTCGACGTGGCGCGGGGGGTGGCGAGCCGGATCCGGGCCGGCTGGGTGACGATCAACCACGCCTTCGATTTGAACGCGCCGTTCGGCGGCTACAAGCGCAGCGGCAACGGCCGCGAGTGGAGTGACGCCGGATTCGATGAATACCTGGAGACCAAGAGCACGCTGGGGTACGGGGCGGCGAGCTGAGGTAAAGGCGGGCCATCCGCCGGGGACCCTACTCGTAGTCCACCGTGATAGACCCGCCCTCCGGCACGCCCTGGCACGTGAGTATGTAGCCGTCGGCGATCTCGTCGTCGTCCAGTGCGGTGTTGGCGATCATCGTGGCGCAGCCCTCGCTGATGTGGGCGATGCAGGTCCCGCAGTTGCCTGCTTCGCAGGAGAACGGCGGCGCCAGCCCGGCCCGCCGCGCGCTCTGCAGCAGGGTCTCGCCGGCGACCCGGGGCACCGAAGCGGTCTTTCGCCCGAGGTGGATCGTCACCGTTCCGCTCACCTCGGCTGCCGATGGCGCTGCGGGTGCCGGGGCGGCCGTGGTGTCGAAATCCTCGATGAACAGCCGGCCCGGACCCGGCCAGGCCCCCCGCACCACCGCCATGAATCCTTCCGGGCCGCACAGGTAGCAGTCGGCCCCGGTGTCGTCGCCGGCGAATGCGGCGACGGCGGCCGCGTCCAGCAGCCCGTCGGTGTCGTCACGATGCCGCTGCACCGACAGCCGGCCCGGGTAGCGGTCGGCGAGCTCGGTCAGGGCGTCATCGAAGATCGCCGCCGAGGCGTCCCGGTCGGCGACCAGCAGCCGCACGCTGCGCTCGGTGGTGGCCAGTGCGCTCTTGGCCAGCGACAGGATGGGCGTGATCCCGCTGCCGCCGGAGAAACCCAGCAGCGGAGCGTCCGAGGAATCCAGGCAGAACGTGCCGGCCGCCCGCGTCATGGTCAACTCGTCGCCTTCGGCGACGTTGTCCAGCAACCAGTTCGACACCCGACCGCCGGGAACCCGCTTGATCGTGGTCATCAGTTCGGTGTCGGTCTCCGGGGCGCTCGACATCGAGTAGGACCGGTAGAGCTCCTCGCCGTCGACCCGCACCTGAAACGTCGAGTACTGACCGGCCCGGTAGGCGAACGGCGCCTCATGGGGCGCCAGCACGAACGTGTAGGCGTCGGCCGTCTCCTTGACGATGCGGGTCACGGTCGCCCGCTGGAAAACATGGGTGACCGCCATGCCGCCTCCTCTGGTTTGCGTTCTTCGATATAGAGAATACTATTCTCTCAAACCGATAGGATCTTCTCAATATGGTGTCTGGGATGTCAGGGTCAGCTGTTGCGCTGCTTGCGTTCGAGGACCGGCAGTACAGCCTGCCGGAGCTCGACGCACGGGCGAACGCGCTGGCAGCGGCCCTGGCCGCCGACGGCGTGACCGCAGGTGACCGGGTGGCGCTGATGTGTTCCAACCGGCCGGAATTCGTCATCGCGGTCCGTGCCGTCTGGCGACTCGGCGCCGTCGTCGCCCTGATCAGCCCCGCCTGGAAGCGCGACGAGGTGGCGCACGCCCTGTCGTTGGCCGAACCGCGGTACGCCCTCGGCGACCAGCAGGTGCTGGCCGAACTGATGCCGATGCGCCATCTCGACGACGCGGTCCCGGTCGGGTCGGTGGTCGATGCCCGGCCTCGCGCCGAAGCCGACGCGCTGTTGGTCTTCAGCTCCGGCACCACCGGCCTGCCGAAAGCGGTTCGGCACACCCATGATTCGCTACGCGCGGCGGTGCAGCACTGGCGCGACGCGCTGGGGCTGACCGCGGCCGACCGGATGCAGGTGATGACCCCGCCGTCGCACATTCTGGGCCTGCTCAACATCCTGACCGCCCTGCACGTGGGGGCGCGGCTGCGGCTCCATCGCCGGTTCGACGTCGACGTCATGTTGCGCTCGATCGAGGCCGACCGGATCACCGTGGAAATGGCGGTGGCGCCGATCGCGCTGGCGCTGGCCGCGCATCCCGATCTGGAGTCGGTCGACCTGTCCTCGCTGCGGTTCATCGTGTGGGGCGCCACCCCGGTGACGGCCGCCGTCGCCGAGGAGGTCACCCGGCGCACCGGCGTGCCGATCGTGCCGGCCTACGGCACCAGTGAGCTGCCGGTGATCGCGTGCAGTACGGCCGGTACGGCGCGCCTCGACGCCGTCGGACGGCCGGTGCCCGGGGTCGACGTGCAGGTGGTGGCCCCCGATGTCGAAGACACCGGCGCGCCGCTGCCTCCCGGTGTCCCCGGCGAGATCCTGGCCCGGTCCGACTCGCTGATGGCCGGTTATCTTCCGGATGAGGCGACGTCGGAAGTCGTGCGCGACGGCTGGTTTCACACCGGCGACGTCGGCTACCTCGATGGCGACGGTTGGCTGCGGATCACTGACCGCTGCAAGGAGATGATCAAGGTCCGCGGCTTCCAGGTCGCCCCCGCCGAGATCGAGGCGGTGCTGCACGAGCATCCGGCCGTCGCGGACTGCGGCGTGTTCGGGGTGCCCGACGCGTGCGACGGGGAAGCCGTCGTCGCGGCGGTTGCGCTGCGCGCACCGGTCAGCGATACCGAACTGGCGACGCTGGTGGCTGATCGCCTCGCGTCCTACAAACGTCTGCGCCGGGTGGTGATCGTCGACGAGATCCCCCGGTTGCCATCCGGAAAGCTGTTGCGTCGATTACTGAAGGAGCGCCTATGGATGTCCGGCTGAATGCTGAGCAGCGACAACTGCGGGAGGCCGCAGCCAAGCTCGCCGACGATCTGGGGCCCGGCTCGGTCGCTGAACTCGATGACGAGAGTCGCCTGACAAGGCTGGAAAGGTCTGTCGCCCAAACAGGTTGGCGTTCGCTGCGGACCGATGGCGCGTCGGGGGTGGAGGTAGCGATCGTCGCCGAGGAGTTCGGACGAGGACTGGTCGACGTGCCGTTCCTCGGCCCGGTGCTCGCCGACGATCTGGGTCGGCACGTGGCACTGGGTGCGGATCCGGCCACCGCCGCGTTCAACGAGACCGCCGTCGATGCCCGCACCGCCGCGCAGGCCGTGACGGTACGCGACCGAGCGGTGCTGACCGCCGCGGTGGGCGACGCGCGATCCGGGGCGGACCTGACCAGATCCGGGGCCGAGCCGGCCGGCGCGTGGAAACCGGCCGGCGAACTCAGCGCCGAGGACGCCGCGCGCTGGCAGGCGCTGGCGCTGGTGACCACGTCTGCGGATCTGGTCGGAACCGCGCGCGGCGCCCATGCGCTGGCGTGCGACTACGCCAAGATCCGTGAGCAGTACGGCAAGCCGATCGGGAGCTATCAGGCCATCGCCCACCTGCTGGCCGAAGGGCTGGCGCTGATCGAGGGGTCGGTGAGCGTGCTGCGGCACGCCGCCTGGTCGGTGGACGAGGCCCCCGGCGCCGAGGCGGTACACGCCGCCCGTATCGCGAAGGTCTATTGCGCGCGCACCGCGCGGACGGTCTGTGAGACCGCGATACAGGTGCATGGCGGCATCGGTAACACCTGGGAATGTCTTGTGCACGTGTACCTGCGGCGCGCGCTGACTTCGACCGGCCTCTGGCCCGTGACGATGAGGGAGATCGCTGATGGACTTTCGTGACTCACCCGACGAAGCCGACTTCCGCGGCCGGCTTCGGGCCTGGCTGGCCGAGCAGGCCGGCACCTTTCCCACCGCCGGAGACGACGAGTACTGGGCGCGCCAGGGCGAGTGGCATCAGGCCCTGTATGCGGCCGGCTTCTTCGGCGCGTCCTGGCCGAAGGAATACGGCGGCCACGAACTGCCCCCGGTCTATGACGTCATCGTCGACGAGGAACTGGCGGCCGCCGGTGCCCCGCCGCGGCCGAGCCTGGGCTATCTGGTGGTCGGGCTGGGCCGCCACGCCAGTAAGGAACTGCAACAACGCTTCCTGCCCGGCATGATCGACGGAACACAGCGCTGGTGCCAGGGCTTCTCCGAACCCGGGGCCGGATCGGACCTGGCCTCGCTGACCACCACCGCGACCCGCGAGGGCGATGACTACGTCATTCACGGCCACAAGATCTGGACCAGCTACTCCGACGTCGCCGACTGGTGCCTGCTGCTGGCGCGCACCGACAAGGACGCGCCGCGGCACCGGGGCATCTCGGCGTTCATCATCTCCATGCACCAGCCCGGCATCGAGCAGCGTCCGCTGCAGATGATCAACGGTGTCACCACCGAGTTCGGACAGGTGCTCTTCGACGGCGCGACGGTACCGGCGAGTCAGATGGTCGGTGAGCCGGGGGAGGGCTGGGCGCTGGCGATGACCGTGGTCGGCCATGAGCGGGAACCGTCGACTCTGGGGTACTCGGCTCGTTACGGCAAGCTGGTTCGCCAGATGGCGACTCGAGTCGGCCGCGAGGGTACCGACGTCCCCGAGGAATTAGCCTGGGCGGCAGTGGAAACCGAAATGTTGCGGTTGCACGTACGTCGTCGGCTGTCCGAGCAGCTCGACGGGCTCTCGCACGGTCCGGAGGGATCACTGGACAAGCTGCTGATGACCTGGGTGGAACAGTCCGTCGGCCACGCCGCGCTGGCGGTCGGCGGCACCGATGACCCCGATCTGCTCAGCGCGTATCTCTACAGTCGTGCCCAGAGCGTGATGGGCGGGACCTCGCAGATTCAGAAGAACATCATCGCCGGCCGAATACTGGGACTGTAGAACGTTGAAGGAGTTGGATATGTATGACCTGCCCGCTGAGATCGAGGTGCGCGCCGAGGGCCCGCTGCGCATCATCACCCTCAACCGCCCCGACGCGCTCAACGCCGTCAACGATGCGCTGCACACCGGGCTGGCGAAGGTCTGGGCGCAGCTCGACGAGGACCACGACGCCCGGGCAGCGGTGATCACCGGCAGCGGCCGGGCCTTCTCCGCCGGCGGCGACTTCGCCTACCTCGACGAACTGCGTGGTGATGCGGCGCTGCGCGCCAAGACGATTCTGCACGGCCGTGAGATCGTGCTGGGTATGGCGCGCTGCCGCAAACCGGTGATCGCCGCGGTCAACGGACCCGCGGTCGGGTTGGGCTGCAGCCTGGTCGCGCTGAGCGACATCGTCTACATGGCCGAGTCCGCCTATCTGGCCGACCCACACGTGCAGGTGGGCCTGGTCGCCGCCGACGGTGGCCCGCTGACCTGGCCGCTGCAGATGAGCCTGCTGCAGGCCAAGGAGTACGCGCTGACCGGAGCCCGCATCCCGGCGGCCCGTGCGGTGGAGCTGGGGCTGGCCAACCACGTGGTGGAAGACCCGCTGGCCGAGGCGATCTCGTGTGCGCAGCGCATCTCCGAACTGCCGCGCCAGGCGGTGGAGAGCACCAAGCGGTTGCTCAACATCCACTTGGAGCGGGCCGTGCTGGCCACCTTGGATTTTGCGAATATGGCCGAAGACCAGTCGTTTCAGACCGACGACTTCAACAAGATCATCGATCGGCTCACCGCGAACAAGAATTGATGTCTGCGATGACGATCGCCGAGTTGCTCGCTGCGGCGCGCGGCGGGTCCGTCCGCGCTGCCGGCCGGCTGCTCAGTCTGGTCGAAGGGGATCGGCGCGCCGAGGTCCTCGATCTGCTCGCGCCGGGGGCGATTCGGGTGATCGGGGTGACCGGGCCTCCGGGTGCGGGCAAGTCCACCACGGTCAGTGCGCTGGTCACCGCATACCGTCAACAGGGTTTGCGGGTGGCCGTGCTGGCGGTCGATCCGTCATCGCCGTTCAGTTCCGGTGCGCTGCTGGGTGATCGCATCCGGATGGCCGCCCACGTCAACGACCCGCAGGTGTTGATCCGCTCGCTGGCCGCCCGCGGCCACCTGGGGGGGCTGTCGGCTGCGGTGCCCGCGGCCATCCGGTTGCTCGCGGCCCTGGGCTATGACGTGCTGCTGCTGGAGACGGTCGGTGTCGGTCAATCCGAGGTCGAGGTGGCCGCGATCGCCGATCCCACCGTCGTGGTGCTCAATCCCGGTGCCGGAGACGCTATTCAGGCCGCCAAGGCTGGTCTGCTCGAGGTCGCCGACCTGGTGGTGGTGAACAAGGCGGACCGCGAGGGTGCCGCCCAGACCGTCCGTGATCTCAAGACCGAACTGCATTCGTCGGGCGTGCAGATCCTCACCCTGATCGCCTCGCAGGGTGAAGGTGTGACCGAGCTGGTGGAGGCGATCGCGGCCCACCACCGCACCGACAGCCGCGAACGCCGGGTGGCGCGGTCGCGGTCACAGATCCTGTCGCTGGCCCACACCCGGCTGCGCAGCCACCCCGAGCTGGACCGGCTCGCTGAGCGTGTCGCCGACGGCGACGACGATCCGTACTCTGCGGCCGATCGGCTGTTGGCCGACTAGCCGATTGGCTACTCTCGTCGCATGACGTTCACTCCCGCCGCCGGCGGGTTCCGCTTCATCACCCGCAGCGCCGCGCAGACCCGCATCCTCGATGCCGCGCTGGCGTTGATCGGCGAGAACGGTGTCGGCGGGACGTCACTGCAGATGATCGCCGACATCATCGGGGTCACCAAGGCCGCTGTCTATCACCAGTTCAAGACCAAAGAGGAGATCGTGGTCGCGCTCACCGAGCGGGAACTGGGCGAGCTGGAGGAGGCGCTCGAGCTGGCCGAAGCCGAGCAGAGCCCGCCGAGGGCCCGGGAACTGCTGCTCGAGGGTGTCATCGACGTGACGGTACGCAGGCGTGGCGCGGCGAGCACTCTGCAATTCGATCCGGTGATCGTGCGGCTGTTGGCCGAGCATCAGCCGTTCCAGCAGTTCATCGCGCGGTTGTACGGGGTGCTGGTCGGCGAGGAGGGCGACGACGCCGTCGTATCGGCGGCGATGTTGTCGGGCGCCATCGCGGTCGGGGTGATGCATCCCCTGGTCGGCGAGATCGACGACGAGACTTTGCGTGCCCAATTGCTCAGGCTCACCAAGCGATTCATCGCGCCGCGATGACTTCGCCGCCAGGCGTTGACTGCCGGATAGCCGATCGGCTATCTTCGCCAGTAGCCGATCGGCTAGGGGTGGAAGGGGTTGAGTGCCATGCAGATGCTCGCCGAGGCGGAGGAGACCCCGCGGGCAGCGGCATTCCGCGCCCAGTTGGTGTTGCTGTGGTCCGGCCCGGCGGTAGGAGCGGTGCTGCTCGCACTGTTCTTTGCCTTTCCCGGGTTCTTCCCGCCGATGTCACCGGCCATGTCGGCGGCGCAGGTGGCCGAGTTCTACGACCAGCACCGGGCCTGGATCCGGCTCAGCATGGTCGGATTCAACCTCTGCGGCATCATGATCGTGCCGTTCCTGGTGCTGATCGTCGGCCAGATGAAACGGATGTCGGGCCAGAGTCACGTGTTCGCCTACGGATATCTGGCTGCAGTGGTCAGTGGCGCAACGCTTTTCGCGCTGTCCAACATCTTCTTCGGGGTGGCGGCGTTTCGCTCCGACCGCAGCCCCGAGGTCATCGAGGCGCTCAACGATCTGGCCTGGATGTCGTTTATCGCACCGGTCGGCATGATCGTCGGGCAGTTCGCCATGCTGGCGTGCGCCGTCTACGCCGACCGCGGGCCTGATCCGGTCTTCCCGCGCTGGGTGGCCCACTTGTCGGTGGTCACCGCGCTGGCCATGCTGCCGTCGGTTATGGCCACCGTGTTCAAGACCGGGCCGCTGGCCTGGGACGGCCTGATCTCCTTCTGGGTGCGCAACGGGGCATTCGCGGTGTTCGTCTTCGCGATGTTCTTCGCGCTGCGAGATGCGCTGTACCGGCAGGGCGTTGCCGAGGGCGTGCTGCGGTGAACGTCGCCACCCTGCTCTACGGCGACGACATCCAGGCCACCCCGCCGCCCGACGCGGGCAAACCCGATGTGCGGCTGGTGTGGTGGATATTCGTGGTGTTCTACGGGCTGATGGGCCTCGGGGTGTGTCTGCTGGGCCGGATCACGCCACCGCCGCGGCCCGACGTGGGCCCGGAGGAGATGCAGGCCTGGTTCGCCCAGCATGCGACGACCATGCACATCGGTTTCGTGTTGCTGTTGGCCATCACCGGTGGCGCGGCGATCTCCAACGGCCTGGTCGGCTACCACATGCTGCGGATGTCGTCGGGTTCGGTTCTGGCCTACGGCTATATCGGTGGGATGGCAGTCGGCGCCGTACCCGGCTTCCAGCTGGTGATCCTGTGCTACTCGCTCGGGGCGTTCCGGACAGACCGCGACCCGGAGCTGGTGCGGCTCTTCTACGACCTGGGATTGCTGTCCTACAACGGCTCGCTGGGCTGCTTCACCGCCGCCTACTTCAGCCTGGCCATCGCGATCTTCTACGACAAGAACAACATCTTCCCGAAATGGTTCGCCTACGTGAGCATTTGGCAGATCGTCACCGAGGTGATCGCCAGCCAGATGTGGCTGTTCGACTCCGGCGCGTTCGCTTGGAACGGGATCATCACGTTCTACATCGCCGTGGTCGTGTTCTGCCTCTGGTTGGGGGCACTGATCGCCTTCCTTCAGGTGATCGGCGCCCGTGAGCCGCTCGACTCTCCACCGATCGTCTAGAAGCGGGGGCGCATTGATGACCGATCAAGCCACGACCACCTTCCACCGAACCGAAACGCGGCCCCGGACAACACATCTTCCCGGTGACGGGCACATGTGGTTCATGGTGCTGGGCGACCTGTTCATCTTCGGCAGCTACTTCCTGGCCTACATGGTGTTCCGCGCGAAGGCACCCGCGGAGTTCCTGGCCGACCAGCAGCACCTCAACATCACCCTCGGCGTGGTCAACACCGTCGTGCTGATCACCAGCTCGTGGCTGATCGTGCAGAGCGTGCACGCCACCCGGGCCGGCAACCGCTCGGG
Source organism: Mycobacterium zoologicum (assembly GCF_020181635.2). Lineage (NCBI taxonomy): Bacteria > Bacillati > Actinomycetota > Actinomycetes > Mycobacteriales > Mycobacteriaceae > Mycobacterium > Mycobacterium zoologicum. The sequence goes on from NZ_JAYJJS010000003.1 coordinate 107,095, forward strand.
TGCTATCGGCCTCATCGGCGCCGGAATGGGATGCGGTGCGCTGTTCGCGGTGATCAAGGTCTACGAGTGGACCGCCGAGATACAGGCGGGCTACACCAATTCCAGCACCTTCTTCAGCTTCTACTACGTGCTGACCGGGGTGCACCTGTTCCATGTGGCGCTGGGACTGCTCATCCTCGGCGTGGTCATCCGCGACCTGCGCAACCCGCGCCGAGGCCGGGTCAGCATGGTCGAGCAGGGCGCGACCTATTGGCACATGGTCGATCTGCTCTGGGTCGTGATCTTCGCGCTGCTCTACGTGATGAGGTGAATGACGTTGACCGACCAATCGATGTTCGCGCATCGGCCCGATCGCCTGACCACGCTGACCTGGCTGGGGTTGGTGGCCATCACCGTCGTGTCGTGGTGGCTCTCGCCGGCGGGCCGGCACGTCGAGCCGAGTGTCGGAATCACTGTCCTGGTGATCGCGCTCTCGGCCGTCAAGGTCCGGCTGATCATCTCCAACTTCATGGAGGTGCGCACCGCACCGGTGTGGCTGCGCCGGGCCACCGATGCCTGGCAGGCGCTGCTGTGGGCGTCGGTGCTGGCTATCTATCTCTGGTGAGCCCGGCCGCGCGGCAGGGTCAGTGACAGATCGTTGTAGGTGGCGATGCCCGGCTCGGCGGCGACCACGGCCGGGATGGCGTTGATCGGCGGCATCGCAGTCATGATGTGACCGAGCTCGAAGAAATCATCGATGCAGGTGGCGGTTTCGATCATGTCCTGCGGCGGGGTGAAGCCCACCTGCAGGTTGACTGTCGGGCGCCCATCGATGGTGATCTTCCAGCCGTCGCCGCCCAGCTGCCAGTCCGGCTCCAGCGCCTGGCCCTTGCGCCACCGCACGTTGATGTCGATCACGGTCTTTCCGCCGACGATTCCCTGCCAACTGGCGAACACACCGGCCACGTGACCTGATGGGATCGTCCACGACGCCATCGGCAGATCCGCTGTGGTCTGAGCGTATTCGGCCACGCAGGTGATCTCGTCGAGTTCCACCCCGATGGCGTCGGCCACCAGCCGAACGGCTTCGGCGAAGACCGCCGTCCCGTTGGCGGCCATCGGTGCCAGGCCGGGGTCGTCGATCGCGGTGCCGAATCCCACCGGGCGCTCGGTGTCGGGGGAGTCATACAGGGTGGTGTCGGCGGTCTCGGTGATGGTGACCTTGTCGACCCGGTCGCAGCCCGTGGCAGCTACGATCGCCAGCAACTCGGCGAAGCCCGGACTGACCCCGGACCCGAAAAGCGTGGAACCGCCGTCGAGACAGGCCTTTTCCAGCCGGTCCCGGTCAGCGCCGAGATTGTGCCCGGTGATGAACGACGCCGACGTCACCACGTTCACGCCCGCCGACAGAATCGCCACCAGCTCGTCGACGTTGATCCACATCGGGTTGTAGACCACGCAGTCCGGTTTGAGCGCCAGCAGCGCCGCGACGTCATCGGTCGCGGTGACGCCCAGCGCGTCGATGCCGACCAGCTCGCCGGCGTCGCGGCCGACCTTGTCCGGCGACCACGAGAAGAGCCCGACGAGTTCGTAGTCGGGATTGGCAGCGATAGCCCGGACCGCACTCTTGCCGACGTTGCCGGTCGTCCACTGGACGACCCGATACGGAGTTCTGGTGTTGCGCGCCATGTCGTTTCAGCCCCCGGCTACATCTGGGTCCAGACGATCTTCGTCTGGAGGTAGGCCTCGATGCCGGCCTTGCCGGACTCATAGCCCCAGCCGGACTGCTTGTATCCACCGAAGGGCATGGAGTGGTCGAACTGCATCTGGCAGTTCAGCCCGACGGTTCCGGCCTTGAGCCGCTTGGCGAGCCGGTGAGCGCGGCCGAGGTTTGTCGTCCACGCGGTAGCTGCCAGGCCGTAGCTGCTGTTGTTGGCCAACGCGATTGCCTCGTCGTCGTCGTCGAACGGCAGGATCGTGACGACCGGGCCGAAGATCTCCTCCTGGAACAGCCGGCTGGTGTCGGGGTCGACGCCGGTGACCACCGTCGGGTGCACGAAGTAGCCCTTGCGGTCCAGCCGGTGTCCACCGGTGACCAGCTCGTTGCCGTCGGCCTTGCCCTGCTCGAGGTAGCCCAGCACCCGGGTCAGCTGCTTCTGGCTGATCAGCGGACCGACCATGACGCCTTCGTCGCGGGGGCCGCCGAGCTGCATCATGTTGGCCATGTTGGCGATGCCCTCCACGACGCGCTCGTAGACGCCGCGCTGGGCGAAGATGCGTGAACCGCACACGCAGGCCTGTCCGGAGTGCACGAACGTGCCGAACGCCGCCATGGTGATGGCCATGTCCACGTCGGCGTCGTCGTAGATCAGCACCGGCGACTTGCCGCCGAGCTCCAGGGTCACCTTGTTGAGATTGCTTGCCGCAGAGGCGCGCACGATCTCCCGGCCAACCTCGGTCGATCCGGTGAACGCAACCTTGTCCACGTCGGGGTGCGCGGTGATCGCCGCTCCGGCGGTGTGGCCGTAGCCGAGCACCATGTTGACCACGCCGTCGGGAACACCGGCTTCGCTCAGGATGCGGTCGAGGACCAGCGCCGAAAGCGGGGTCTCCTCGGCCGGCTTGACCACGCTGCTACAACCCGCGGCCAGCGAGGGGGCCAGCTTGGCGCAGAAGTTGAAGACCGGCCCGTTCCACGGAAAAATAAGTCCCACAACGTCGTAGGGCTCGCGCAGCGTGTAGACGTGCTGATGGGACTCGATCCCGGTCAGGCCACCGGTGTTCACGTCGCGGGCGATGCCGTCGATCTTGGTGCACCAGCCGGCGTAGTAGCGGAACCACTCCGAGCCCACTTTGGTGATGATCGCGGCCTGCGAAGCCGGGATTCCGGCGTTGACGGACTCCAGTTCGGCCAGCACCTCAGCGTTCTCATCGATCAGATCGGCGATCTTCCACAGCACCCGGGCCCGGTCGTAGTCGGCCATGCCCGACCACACGCCGGACTCGGCGGTGGCCTTGGCGCGGGCGACGGCGTCGTTGACGGCCTCGGGGCCGCAGTCGGTGAACTCGCTGATCTGTTCTTCGGTGGCGGGGTCGATGATCGGAATCACGTCACCGGTACCGGGGACCTTCCGGATGTCGTCCAAGACCGCCTGCACCGACATGGATAATCCCCTTCTCATCTACTGATAATTGGATTCGCAGACGAGAGTATGCGCTTCGTCACCCCTTGTCCAGACTCGTTCGGGCGCGCGAAGACCGCGCGGTCGCCGAGTCGATCGGGCGCGCGGGTGGGGGAGGGGATCAGTTACGGCCGAAGCCGTGAGCGCAGAAGTCCCAGACCTCGTCCGCGGTCAACGGGTTGACCGCCGGATCGGTTGAGGCGGGGCTGGATTGGGCGTTGAACAGCACCGTCTGCATGATCATCGCGGCGACCCGCCGCGGGTTGGCGCCGGGGCGCAGCTGCCCGGCCTCGGCCGCCTGTTCGGTCAGCTCGGACAGCAGCGACAACAGCGGGGCGTGGGCGACCCTGACCTCGGCGGGGTGGGTCAGCAGCAGGCTGGGTGCGAAGTCCGAGAACAGCGGACGCTTGGCCGCCGGGTCCGGGCGCGACGACTCGAACAGCAACTCCACGGCGACCTTGAGGCGTTCGATCGGGTCGGAGTGATTGGCCGTGGCGGCGCGGATCTGGTCGGCCGCGCGGCTCAGGGCGTCTTCGAACAGGGCCAGCAGCAGCTCATGCTTGCCGTCGAACTGCAGGTAGAAGCTGCGCAGTGACTGGCGTGAGCGGTCCACGACCTCCTGGACGGTGAAGTCGGTGCTGCCCTTCTCGATGATGATCGACTGTGCGGCATCCAGAAAACGCTGAACGCGTTGCGCCGCGCGGATCTTCGCGGTCTTGATGGAGCGTTCGACCGCGCGCTGTTTCCAGGCGGGCTCTTCGCTGGGGCTGCTCACCAGCCCTCCGTAAGGGTGTGTGGCAACCGGGGCATGACGCAACTGTACTGGACGGTAACTCTGCTACTGCGCGCCGCGCCGGCGCTGCCCCCACATTTGAGAGATTGTAACTTCTCCATCCGAGAATGATATTCTCATGGTCGCGTCTATGGAAGTGGACTCGCAAAATTCCCGAGCCGAGGAGTGTCGGTGCAACTCACCTTCGATGCCGATGTCGAGAACTTCCGCGCGGAGTTCGCCGCGTTCCTCGATGAGAACCTGCCCGCGGAGGCCGACACGATCGAACGTTCCCGATCGTGCTCCCACGTGCCGGAATGGGCGCGTCGCTGGCAGCGACTGTTGTTCGACAACGGCTGGCTGCTGCCGGGAAACCCGCCGGAGTTCGGCGGCCGCAACGCCACGATCCTGCAGCAGTACGTGCACTCCGAGGAACTGTCGCGGCGGCGGATCTATCCCAGCTTCAACCCGCAGGGCGTCGGCATCATCGCGGCGTCATTGCTGTCGTTCGGCACCGACGAGCAGAAGCGGCGCTGGGCGGTGCCCATCCTGCGGGCCGAGATCAGCGCATCGCTGGGCATGAGTGAGCCGGGCGCCGGCTCGGACCTCGCCGGGTTGCAGACCCGCGCGGTACTGACCGGCGACCACTTCGTGGTCAACGGCCAGAAGGTGTGGACCTCCGGAGCGCATGATGCCGACGTGCTGCTGACGTTCGTGCGCACCGACCCGGATGCCCCCAAGCACAAGGGAATCAGCGTGTTGCTGATCCCGACGGACGCGCCCGGCGTGGTGCGGCGCCCGTTCGCCTCGGCGTGCGCGCACGACGACATCGACTTCAACGAGGTGTTCTTCACCGACGTGGAAGTGCCGGCGGAGAACCTGGTCGGGCCGCTCAACGGCGGCTGGGGGGTGGCCAACGGCTCGCTCGGGCACGAACGCACCCTGCTGTGGATGAGCTTCGCCGACCGGCTGCGCGACCTGATCCACGACTTCCGTCCGGTCGGGCCGCTGGACCGCGACCACTTCGCCACCATGTTGATGGACAACCAGGCGCTGCGCCTGCTCGGCTCGGTGGCGCTGGCCCAGGCAGCGCGCGGCGAGCAGGACGTCCCGGCGCTGTCGGTGCTCAAGCTGCTCGGCTCCGAGGCGGTTCAGACCGGCGCCGAGCACGCTCTGGACGCGGCCGGTTCCGGTGCGCTGGCTCACCCGGCGGTCTCGGGGACCTACACGCCGATGAACGAGGACCACGCCACCAGCAGTTGGTTCGACCGCTACCTGCGCAGCTTCTCCGGCACCATCGCCGGAGGAACCTCGGAGATTCAGCGCAACATCATCGCCCAGCGGGTGCTGGGCCTGCCGCGGTAACCGCGATTGCGTCGCGAGAGGGAATCGGGCGACGCCCAGACGGCGTGTCTCGTCGTGTAATTCCCTCTCGGCGAGGCTTATCGCTGGAGCTGCACCAACCGGGGGGCGGAGCCGCGGGCCCGTAGCCCCCGCCCGACCTGGCGGGTCAGCTCGCGGGTGCTGCCGAGCAGGCCGTCGAGCACCAGGACGCGCTTGATGTGGTGGTGCAGTTCGTGTTCGGCGGTGAAGCCGATCCCGCCGAGTACCTGCTGGCAGTGCTTGGCCGCGGTCAGCGCGGCCTGGCCGGCCGCCGCCTTGGCCAGCATCGCGATCAGGTCCGGGCTGTCGGCGACAGGCACCGACAGGGTGGCCTCGGCCCCCTCGATGGCGACCAGGGTCTCGGCGAGTCGGTGCCGAACCGCCTGGAACGAGGCGATCGGCTTGCCGAACTGCACCCGGTCCAGTGCGTGTTGGCGGGCCAGGTCCAGCATCGCCCGCGCCGAGCCGACCAGCCACCACCCCAACGCGCGCCGGGCCTCACCCAGGCGCATCTGCTCCCCGCCGGGGATCTCGAGCAGGGGAAGCCCGCCGAGGATCGGATTGCCCTCGCGTTCGGTGCGCTCCCAGATCACCCAGTTGCCACCGGCATAGGGCATCGGGGGAGTGCCGCCGGGTAGGCCGCCGATGGTCTCCAGGATCACGTCGTTGAGCACCGAGGCGTGCGCCCCGGTCTCCCCGAGCAGTCGGAACACCAGCGGAATGGCCAGGTCGGGGTCCTCGGAAAGCATTTCCGCCCAGCCGAGTTCGGCCAGCGCCTGATCCAGTGCCGGGCCGGACGCCGACGCCATGGTCTTGCGCAGGGTGTCTTCCAGCAGTGCGGCTGATGCGGCATCGGTTCCGGTGGTCATCGTCACTCCTTACCCAGATCCAGCAGCCGGCGCGCGATGATGTTGCGCTGGATCTCCGAGGTGCCGCCGTAGATGGTTGCCGCCCGCGAATACAGGTACTCGGTGCGCCAGGGTGACTCGTCGAGTTCGATGGCCCCGGGCAGCACGTCGCGCGCGGTGTCGTAGAGCTGCTGCTCAGCGCCGGCCAACAACACCTTGTCGATCGACGTCTCCGGGCCCAGCCGGGTGCCGCCGGCCAGTCGGTGCTGGGTGGCCGCCGACCGGCAGCGCAGCGTGTGCAGCGCCAGATACGTTGCGCCCATCGCGGAGTCGTCGGTCTCGCCGCGTGCCGCCAGTTGGGCGATCAAGTCGTCGAAACGGGAGTACAGGTAGGCGATCCGTTGCCAGAAGCAGGTGGACCGTTCGAACGGCAGCAGATCCATCGCCAGGGGCCAGCCGTCACCGGGCTTGCCGAGCATGCGATCACCGGAGACCACCACGTCGTCGAAGTAGACCTCGCAGAACTCATCGACACCGTGCATGGTGTGCAGCGGCCGCACCGTGATCCCGGGGGCGTCCATGTCGACGAAGAACGCGGTGATCCCGTCGTGCCCCGGGGCGGTGCGGGTGAGCAGGATGCAGCGTTGGGAGTACTGGGCGAAGCTCGTCCAGACCTTCTGCCCGTTGATGATCCAGTTGTCGCCGTCGGGGGTGGCTCGGGTACTCAGCGATGCCAGGTCGCTGCCGGAGCCGGGTTCGGAAAAGCCTTGGCACCACTGTTCCTCGCCGCGCAGCAGTTTGGGGACCATTTCCGCGGCGAGCTCCGGGCTGGCATAGTCGATCATCGTCGGCGTCAGCACCTCGAGCATGGAATACGGCCCCGGCTCGGCCAATCGCCGCCCGACCACCTCCTCGCCGACGATGGCGCGCAGCATGTCCGGACCGCCCAGACCGCCCGCCTTCTCGGGCCAGCCGTAACGGCCCCACCCGGCGTCGTAGAGGGCGCGCTGGACCCGGATGAACTGCCGCATGTGCGACTCGAGCGAGTGGTCGGCCGGGGCCGTCAGGTCATTGGTGTCGAGCCAGGCGCGCAGTTGGGTGCGGAACTCGGCGGGGTCGTGCAGCGCACTCATCCGGCTTCTGGCCTGCCGACGGCGTGCGGCCGTCCCGCGTCGTGGTCACCGCTGCGCCGGATGAAGGTCATCTTGCGGGTCTTCAACCGCCAGCCGTCGGCGGTGCGGACATAGGTGTCGTTGTAGTAGCCGATCCGCATGTCATGGCTGGCGTGATCGATGAAGCACAGCGGCTGCGTGCCGGTGGCGGTGTCGCCGTCCAGCTCGATCACCGGGGTGCCGGTCATGAACAGACCCTTGGGTGCGGCGTCCACCAGCACCGGAAACCGGTCCAGCGAATAGGTTTCGCCGAACGCACTGTAGGTGCCGTCGGGGGTGAACACCCCCACCAGACCGTCGATGTCGCCCTGGGTGATGGTCACCGCGTAACGAGCCAGCGTCTGCTGGATCTCGACGAGATCGTCAGTTCTTGTGGACATAGACCTTGCCGCCTTTCATGACGAACGAAACGTTGCGGGTAACGCTGATGTCGGACAACGGATCTCCGGGCACACCGATGATGTCGGCGAGCAGGCCCTCGGCCAGCCGGCCGCGATCGTCGGCGTTGATCAGCTCGGCCGCGGTCACCGTTGCGGCCCGCAGTACGGCGGCTGGAGGCATTCCCCATTCGACCAGGGTGACCAGTTCATCGGCGTTGCGGCCGTGCGGGATCGCCGGAGCGTCGGTGCCGACGGCGATCTTGACGCCGGCCTCATAGGCCGCCTTGAGGGAGGTACGGGCCTTGGGGAACATCTCGGCGGCCTTGGCCTGCAACTCCGCCGGGGCCTTGGAGACGTCCATGGCCTCGGCCAGCCGCCGGGTGGTCACCAGGAAGCGATCGTGTTCGACGAGCATCGCGATAGCCTCGTCGTCCATCAGGAATCCGTGCTCGATGCAGTCGATTCCGCAGTCCACCGCGTGCTTGACGGCCTCGGCGCCGTGCGTGTGCGCGGCCACCCGCAGCCCGCGCCGGTGTGCCTCGTCGACGATCACCCGCAGCTCTTCGTCCGAATAGTGTTGTGCGCCGGCCTCGCCGGTCAACGACATCACACCGCCCGAGCAGCACACCTTGATCAGCTGGGCGCCGTGCTTGATCTGGTAGCGGACCGCCTTGCGGATCTCGTCGACACCGTTGGCGATGCCTTCTTCGATGGTCAGCTCCAGCACGCCCGGCATGAACGCGGCGAACATGGTCGGGTCCAGGTGCCCGCCGGTCGGGGTGATCGCGTGTCCGGCCGGCACCACCCGGGGGCCCTCGATCCAGCCGGCGTCGATCGCCTTGCCCAGCGCCACATCCAACAGGTAGCCGCCGGTCTTGACGAACAGGCCGAGGTTGCGCACCGTGGTGAACCCGGCCCGCAGGGTGCGTCGCGCATTGCCGACCGCGCGCAGCACCCGGGTCGGCGGATCATCCTGAACCTGGGACAGGCCGGGGTTCTCACCCCGGCCTCCCATCAGCAGGTTGACCTCCATGTCCATCAGCCCCGGCAGCAGGATCAGATCGCCGAGATCGAGCACCTCGCCGTCATCCTCGGAGACCGGACCGCCGACACCGACAATCCGATCTCCCTCGACCCGAATGACACCGGGCCGGATGATCTCGCCGGAGTCGACGTCGAGCAGGCCGGCTGCCTTGAGCGTCAACACCGTCAGACGACCGGTTCCTTGATGCAGTCGATCCATGCCGCACCGCTGTCCGGAACCCGAGCCTGCTTCCAGGCCTCGATCGGGAATGACACCATCACCAAAGACTGCATGACGTGCATCAGTGAGCGGGCATCATCGGGCAGATCGTTGAGGTCGAACTTGTCCATGTAGGTGATCGCATCTTCCAGACGCGGCATCGCGGCGTCGTAGAACTCCTGCATCTCCGGCATGGTCGAGGCGAGCCTCTTGGCGTAGCGCTCCGGCTCGGTGGCCAGGTCCCAGGCCTCGTGGGGCTGCAGGTCGGCGAAGTCAGCAGGTAGCGCCATTGGCGTGCTCCTTGGTCTTGTGGGTCTTCTTGTATTCGCTCACGTAGTCGCGGGCGGTCTTGTGCAGGTGACGCAGCATGACCTCCTGGTCGCACAGCAGGAAGTTATCGACCACCTTGGTGCCGATCATTGTCTGGGTGGCTTCCAGAGTGTTGGCGTCCTGCAGCGCGTACTCCTTGAAGGTGACTGCGGCAAGCTCCTGGGCCAGCCGCTCCCGTGCATTCTTCGGCGGCACGAAGTACAGGTTCGACTCGAAGATGTGCTTGTCGGCGGCGATCGGCCAGTACTGGTAGGTCAGGTACCAGCCCGGTTCCCACAGCAGAATCATGAAGTTGGGGAAGAACACGAAGGAGTCGACGCCCCACTTCGGCGCCCGCGCCGGGTTCACGCCGGGCGGAAGTGCGTCCAGGCCTTCGATATCGGGCTTGTCCCACGGGCCGAACAGGCCACTGCGCAGCGTCCGGTCCATCGGCTTGACCATATCGAGGTCGGCCGGCGGCGACTGTCCGCCCCAGCTGGAGATCACCGAGTGCGGCGTTTCGAACTGGTAGTGCAGCGCCTCGAATCCGGTCGCCTGGATCTTGGCGGCCTCTTCCTTGGTGTACTGCCCGCCGTGCAGGATCGGCGCGTGGTAGAACTCGGTGAACGCGTCGAGGAACAGCTTCCAGTTGCTGCCGATCTCGGACTTGTAGGAGTAGACCTCGGTCATCTCACCGAACGGGTAGCCCTCGATGCCCTTGCCCAGCGGCCCGAGGTATTCGTTGAGCGGGCCTGCGTTGTCGTCGAAGTTGACGAAGATGAAGCCTTCCCACACCTCACAGCGCACCGGCACCAGGCCGTACTGGCTCTTGTCGACGTCGAAGAACTCGCCCTCCTGCTGGATGAAGGTGAGGTCACCTTCGAGGCTGTAGCGCCAGGCGTGGTACTTGCAGGTGAACTGACGGCAGGTGCCCTCGGTCTCCTCGTTGGGGAAGTCGTTCCACACCAGCTTGTTTCCGCGATGCCGGCAGATGTTGTGGAACGCCCGCACCACACCGTCTTTGCCCTTGACGAGGATGATCGAGGTGCCCTTGCACACCGACGGGAGCTCTCGGGTGAAGTAGCTGCCGGCCTTGGGGAGTCGTTCGATGCGCCCGACGTTGAGCCAGGTGCGCTTGAAGATCGCCTCCTGCTCGTCGGCGTAGTGCTGCGGATCGTACGAATCCGCGTAATCGACCGGCGCGGTGCCGAGTTCGGGATAACTCTGCGTCCAGCTGCCTGCAGCCGGCTTGGGGAAATGGGCCACGGTATTACCTCTCTGCTTCGGGTTTTTCGTCGAGTTCAACGCCAAATGTGTTGAAGGCCATGGCCAGCATGCTGTAGCAGCCGACCGTGAAGACGAGCTCCATCAGTTGATGCTCGTCCAGGTGTTTGGTGAGGACCGCCTCGGTGGCGGGGGAGAGCCGGGAATTCTCGTCGAGTTCGTCGGCGGCGTTGAGCACCGCCTGGTACAACTCGTCGCTCGCCGCGCCGTGCTGCAGGTCTTCGATGTCGGAGTCCGTCAGTCCGGCTTCCTTGCCCATCGTTACGTGGTGAGCCCACTCGTATTCGCAGCCGCGACGATGTGCGGTCCGCAGGATGGCGAGCTCGCGCAGCTGTCCGGGGAGCGTCCCGCGATACAGCAACTCGACGTTGAATTTGAGGAATACCCGGGCCAGCTTGGGGTGGTGGGCCAGCATGGTCATTGCGCTGCCGGCGCCGCGCGGGTTGCGCCGGTCCGCGGTCAGCACCTGGGCGAGGGCGCGCTGAACCTCCTCGTCGTCCCACTGGGACTCCGTCAGCGGCGTCAGGCGCATGTGCTCCTCCTCGGTATGAGAATCACGTTCTCATATTTGACCAACAGATTTCCATGTTTTGCTCGATTGGTCAACAGTCGACTGTTTCCGCAGCTAGAGCTCGTTGGTCGGAGCGGGCCGCAGATGTCGGTGACGACGCTCGGGGCAGCCCGCCGCCATGGGCACGTCAGAAGGTTGATTCTCGGAAAGCGGGAAGATAGTTTTCATATCAGGTGCCACAGGACTCGTTGGGCCCGCCTCGCAGCGCCGGCCCGGATCGGAGAAGGCCGTGAACAAGGACGACATGATCCTGGTCAGCGTCGATGACCACATCGTCGAGCCACCCGACATGTTCGCCAATCACCTGCCGCGCAAGTATCTCGACGACGCGCCGCGGTTGGTGCACAACCCGGACGGGTCCGACAGCTGGCAGTTCCGCGACGTGGTGATCCCCAACGTGGCGCTCAACGCCGTGGCCGGGCGGCCCAAGGAGGAGTACGGCCTGGAACCGCAGGGTCTCGACGAGATCCGGCCGGGCTGCTACAACGTCGATGAGCGGGTCAAGGACATGAACGCCGGCGGCATCCTCGGCTCGGTCTGCTTCCCGTCGTTCCCCGGTTTCGCCGGGCGACTGTTCGCCACCGACGACCCGGACTTCTCGGTCGCGCTGGTGCAGGCTTACAACGACTGGCACATCGACGAATGGTGCGGCGCCTACCCCGGGCGCTTCATCCCGATGGCATTGCCGGTGATCTGGGATGCGCAGCGGTGCGCCGACGAGGTGCGGCGGGTGGCCAAGAAGGGCGTGCACGCGCTGACGTTCACCGAGAACCCGGCCGCGATGGGGTACCCGAGCTTCCACAACGAGTACTGGAACCCGTTGTGGGAGGCCCTGTGCGACAACGACATGGTGCTCAATGTGCATATCGGGTCGTCGGGGAAGCTGGCCATCACCGCACCCGACGCGCCGATGGACGTGATGATCACCCTGCAGCCGATGAACATCGTGCAGGCCGCCGCCGATCTGCTGTGGTCTCGCCCGGTCAAGCAGTACCCGGACCTCAAGATCGCGTTGTCCGAGGGCGGCACCGGCTGGATTCCCTACTTCCTGGAGCGTGTCGACCGCACCTATGACATGCACTCGACGTGGACCGGCCAGGACTTCGGCGGCAAGGTCCCCTCCGAGGTGTTCCGGGACCACTTCTTGACCTGCTTCATCTCCGATCCGGTCGGCGTGACCCTGCGCAACGACATCGGCATCGACAACATCGCCTGGGAGGCCGACTACCCGCACAGCGACTCGATGTGGCCGAACGCGCCCGAGGAGCTGTGGGAGGTGCTGACCGCGAACAACGTTCCCGACTCCGACATCAACAAGATGACCCACGAGAACGCGATGCGCTGGTACTCCTTCGACCCGTTCGCCCATGTTCCCCGCGAGCAGGCGACGGTCGGGGCGCTGCGGGCCGCGGCGCAGGGCCACGACGTGGCGATTCGGGCCCTCAGTCACCACAAGGACGGCGAACGCCAGGCGAACGCCCTGACCGAGGCTGCCCAAGCCAACAGCTGAGCGCCGCGCCGTTGACGAGTTCACCGGGCGTATGGAAGTCTGTCAGCGGCGGAGAATTACATTCTCATCTTTGAGAGCAATACATGCGTGCCAGAGAGTGAGGCGGGTCGTGACGGATCCGGATGCGATCGACTTCTTTACCGACCAGGCCGTGGTCGACAACCCGTACCCCTACCTGCGCTCACTGTTCGAGCGGTCGCCGATCACCCGGGAGCCGCACCACAACGTGATGATGGTGACCGGCTGGGATGAGGCCTGCGCGGTGGCCGGCGACGCCGAGAAGTTCTCCTCGTGCATCGCGGTGACCGGCCCGTTCCCCGGCTTCCCGGTGCCGCTCGACGGTGACCTGGGCGGCGAGACCGTGGCGGGCCTGATCGACAGACACCGCGACGAGCTGCCGTTCTCCGACCAGCTGCCCACCCTGGACCCGCCCACCCACACCAACCACCGCGCGTTGCTGATGCGGCTGATCACCCCCAAGCGTCTCAAGGAGAACGAAGACGCCATGTGGGAGCTCGCCGATCAGGTGCTCGACGACTACCTCGCGCCGGGATCCGGTGAGTTCATCGGCGGATTCGCCTCGCCCTTCACGCTTTTGGTGATCGCCGACCTGCTCGGCGTGCCCGAGGAAGACCGCGACGACTTCGTCGACAACATGCACCACAACGCCGGCGGCGGGATCGGCAGTACCGACGCCAAAGCCCTGGCGCACAGCCCCCTGGAGTTCCTCTACGCCCAGTTCGCCGACTACATCACCGACCGTCGCGCGACGCCCCGCGGTGACGTGCTCAGCGGCATGGCCGAGGCGACCTTCCCGGACGGCTCGATTCCCGAGCCGATGGACGTGGCCCGGGTTGCCACCAACGTCTATTCGGCCGGGCAGGAGACCACCGTGCGGTTGTTGGGCTCCGCGCTCAAGATCATCGGGGAGCGGCCCGACGTCCAGCAGCGCCTGCGCGCGGATCGCAGCCTGATCCCGAACTTCATCGAAGAGGTGTTGCGTTTCGAGAGCCCGGTCAAGGGCGACTTCCGGCTCTCCCGGTTCGACACCGAGATCGGCGGTGTCACGATCCCGGCCGGCACGACGCTGATGGTGCTCAGTGCGGGTGCCAACCGCGACCCGCGCCGATTCACCGACCCGGACACCTTCGATCTCGCGCGCACCAACGCGCGCCAGCACATCACGTTCGGCCGTGGCATCCACAGCTGCCCCGGGTCGCCGTTGGCGCGGGCCGAGACCCGGATCGCGATCGAGCGCCTGCTCGATCGCACCTCGGAGATCACCGTCGCGCAAGAGCAGCACGGTCCGGCCGGTGCCCGCCGGTACCGCTACATCCCGACCTACATCCTGCGTGGCCTGATAGATCTGCATCTGGAGTTCACGCCGGGGGTGAAGCGATGAAGGCCTGGGTCGACCCGGATCGCTGCGCCGGACACGGTATTTGCACCACGATCTGCCCTGAGGTGTTCTCGATGACCGCCGACGGGTACTCCGAGGTCACCGTCGACGAGGTGCCGGCCGAGCACGAGGCCGCTGTCCGCGACGCCATCAAGCAGTGCCCGGAGCATGCCATCGACGATGTCACCGACCAGACAGACTGAGGAGCACCGATGACCAACGGGCCCAAGGGATATGTGATCCTCACCGAGGCGATCAACGACCCGGCCGGCATGGCCGCCTACGGCAAAGCCGCCGGGCCCACGATGGCATCCGGGGGTGCGACGATCCTGGCCGTCGAGACCAAGCCCGAGCTGCTTGAAGGCGACTGGCACGGAAGCCAAACCGTGGTACTGGAATTCGAGTCGGTCCAAGCCGCTCGGGCGTGGTACTTCTCCGAGGGCTACCAGAACGCCGCGAAGCTGCGGCAGTCCGCGGCCGACTGCAACGCGGTCATCCTGTCCGGGTTCCCGGGACGCTAGGACCTGCGGCGGTCAGTCGGTCTCGACGATCGACAGCGCCTGGCGCGGACACCGGCGGATCGCCTCGGCGACATCATGTTCGGTCTCCGGCGTGATGTCCGGCTTGAGGATGTGCAGGTGATCCTCGTCGTCGAGGTGGAAGACCTCCGGGTTGATGCCCATGCAGATCGCATTGGCTTCGCACAGTCCGTAGTCAACCACTACCTGGCGTTTGGACATCGTCACTCCTACCGCAGCACCCGGACCGGGACGTTGAGCCAGCCCGAGACGTTCTGCATGTGGACGCGCTGCAGGCCATCCCAATCCACTTCATAGCGGGGCATGAAGTCCAGTAGTTTCTCCAGCGCGATCACACTTTCCATCCGGGCCAGCGCCGCACCCAGGCAGCTGTGGATGCCGTAGCCCAGGCCCAGGTGCTGGGCCTCGGTCTGGTCCCGGTCGATGTCGAAGGTGTCGGCGTCGGTGAACGCCTCCGGGTCGCGGTTCGCCGCGGCGCTCAGCAGGAACACCGGCTTGCCCGCCGGAATGGTGCCGCCGCCGACGTGCGCCTCCTTGAGGGTGTAGCGGACGTTGTACTGCACCGGGCCCTCGTAGCGCAGCAGTTCCTCCACCGCGGCCGGAACCTTGCTGCGGTCGTCGAGCAGCTTGCGCCACTGGTCCGGATTGCGGGCGAAGACAACCGCGGCGGTGCCGACCAGCTTGGTGACGGTCTCGGCGCCGGCACCGCCCAAAAGCGTGGCGAAGCCGGTGATCTCGATGTCGTCCAGGCGCCGCATCTGGCCGTCCTCGCCGGGGATCTCGGCGGCGATCAGCCTGCTGAGCATGTCATCCTGGGGGTTGGCGCGCCGCTCCAGCACCAGGCCGTAGTAGTACATGGCCGTCTCCATATTGGCCTGCATGCCCTCGGCGCTGGTCTCGATCTGCCCGGGTTCGCGGTGCAGGGAGGTGTCGATCCAGTGTCGTACCTGCTGGTGGTACTCGTCGGGAACTCCGACCATTCGGGTGATCACTTCCACCGGGAACGGTCCGGAGAAGTCCTGCACCACGTCGAAGCGATCCGGGTCGGCGGCCCCGAGGAACCGCTCGACCTGTTCGACGATGGTCTCCCGCTGGGCCTGGATGGCCCGCGGGGTGAAGGCCTTGTTGAGCAGGCTGCGCAGGTGCCGATGCTCGGGCGGGTCCATGAAGATGATGGACTTCTGCGGCGGTTCTCCGCTACGCACCATCGCCAGGTCGCAGCCGCGGGCCGAGGAGTAGGTCTCGAAGTCCTTGAGCGCCGCGGAGACGTCGGCGTGACGGGTCAGGGCGTAGAAGTCTTCCCTCTCGTCGTAGTACAGCGGCGCCTCTTCGCGCATCCGCCGATAGATGTCGAACGGATTGTTGAAGTACTCCTCCGAGAACGGGTCGAAGATGAGCTCCGCCTTGGTCATCGAACCTCCTCAGGGCGCCGGAAGCCGACGCCGAGACGATGGACTATAGCCGCTACTGTAAGACAAACGGCAGCTTCCCGGAAGGGGGTCATCGCCGGTGCTCCATCAGTGCCAGCGCCGCATCGGCGGCGTCGAGCACCGCGCCCGGTGTCGCGGCCGCCTGCTGCGCCAGGTCGGCCACCAGGCGCACGTCTTTCTGTAACAGGCCACCGGCCATTGCGGCCAGCCGGTCCAGGGTGCCGCCGGAACCCCGGATGCTGTTCAGCGCGAAGCTGTTCGCACTGCCGCGGGTCACCACCTCGGCGAGTCGATCGGTCGCAACGCCCATCTGCTTGCCCAGTGCCAGCGCGGTGGCCGCGGTGCCGAGATTGGCGGTGAACAACAGATTGTTGAGCAGCTTGGTCACCTGACCTGAGCCCAGCTCACCCAGATGCACCACCGGATCGGCGTAGGTCTCAAAGACCGGGCGGCACCGCTGCACAACGTCGGCGTCGCCGCCGGCCATCACCAGCAGCGTCCCGGCTGCGGCCGCCGGGCCGCCACCGCTGACCGGTGCGTCGATCACCGAAACACCGCGATCGGCGCAGTGTGCCGCCAGTTTTCGGCAGGTGTCGGGATGCACCGTGGAGTGAATCGCAATCACACCGCCGGACGCCATTCCGGCCAGCACACCGTTGGCGCCCCGGACCACCTCGTCGACGTCGGCGTCACCGACCACGCACAGGCAGACCAGGTCGCTCTGGGCGCCCAGCTCCGCCGGGGAGTCGGCGATGCGAGCCTCGGTGTCGGAGAACGGTTCCAGCGTGCCGTCCCGTCGCGCCCACAACGTCGTGGCGTATCCGGCCTCGACGATCCGTCGCGCCATCGGCGCGCCCTGACTGCCCAATCCGATGAATCCGACCCGCATCAACTGACCTCCGATTCCCTGGCGGCAGTGGCGGCCGCGCACTCGCTGACGAATGACAACACCGAACGGTGGTAGTCCACGGCGCCGAAACCCAGGCTGAGGTTGTGCCCGCAGTCCGACTGGTCGTTGCTGGTGAAGCTCGGCGCAGCGGTGAACAGCGCGCTGATGTCGCGCTGGGCCGCGGCGTCGGAATGCCAGACCTTTTCGTGTTCGGCAAAGGTGAATCGCACCGGAACGCGAACCCGCGCAGCGAGCTTCGGGAAGTCGATGCGCGGCCACTGCGTCACCATGGCGGTCTCGTAGGGCGCCCCGGCGGGAGCATTGGTGATACCGCGCCGCACCGCTTCGGGATACAGTGCGGCCGGTTCCCACAGCAGGTCGCGCAGGCCTGCCGGCCGTCGGCCGGGACCCGCGGTGCTCAGGACCTGCTGTGCGGCATCGTGATAGCGCAGCCCGGTGCCGGCCAGTTCGAGTCCGAGCAGCTCGGTGCCCCGGTCATCGGCGGCCATCCGCAGCGCCAGTTCGCAGCCGTTGGAGTGGCCCAGCACGAACAGGCCCGCTCCCCGGGCCCGCTCGCCCAGGATTGCCTCGACGGCCCGGTAGGCCAACTCGACACGCTGCGCGGGATCTTCCAGCGCCTCGGGATACAGCGCCGACGAGCCGTAGCCGGGCCGATCCAAGGCGATTGCGGTATAGCCCTGTGCTGCGGCGATTCTCAGCAGCGACAACTGTGGCTGACCCGGGCAGTCGAAGTACACCGACGTGGTCCCGCCGCCGTGCAGCGCTACCACCACGGCGTGCGGATCGGGCACCTCGGCCACCAGTGCCGACATCGGCACACCGCCGGCGTCGACCATCCGCGGGCGCACCACCTGGGGGCTCACGTGGGGGCCTTCACGTCCGGGCCCTCACGTATCGGCCCTCAGCAGGATGACCCCGCTGGGGGTCAGCCCGCCGCTGCTGGCCACCGCGACCCGGGCACCGGGCACCTGGCGCTCGCCGGCCTCGCCGCGCAGCTGGGTGACGGCTTCGTGGATCAGCCCCATCCCATGGGTGCGGCCGTGGGACAACTGACCGCCGTGGGTGTTCAGCGGCAGCACCCCATCGCGGGCGATGTTGGCCCCGCCGTCCAGGAAGCTCTTGGACTCGCCGATGCCGCAGAAGCCCAGTGCTTCGATCCAGGACAGGCAGTTGAAGCTGAACCCGTCGTAGAGTTCGGCGACGTCGACGTCGGACGGGCGCAACGACGTTCGCGACCACAGATGCGCGGCCTGACCGAGCACCTGCGGCTCATGGGTCAGCGTGCTCTGGTCCCAGTCGATCCGCTCGATGATCTGAGTGCCGACCGCCTCCACGAGCACCGGCGGCTTGGCCAGGTCACGCGCGGCATCCACGGCGGAGACGATCACCGCCACCGCGCCGTCGCACGGCACGTCGCAGTCATAGAGCCCGAATGGTGTGGTGATCATCCGGGCGGACAGGTAGTCGTCCATGGTCATCGGATCGCGGTAGATCGCAGTCGGATTCAGCTGGGCATTGGCCCGCTGGTTCAACGCGATCCAGCCCAGCGTCTCGCGGGTGGTGCCGTAGCGGTGGAAGTGCCGCTGGGCGTTCTGCGCCAGGGTATGCGCTGCCGAGATACCGCCGAACGGCATCTGCCAGCTGGTGGTCCGCCCCCCGTGCGGGATGATCTTGCCCTGCTTCATCAGCTCGTTGTAGGTGGCCTCCCACAGCGTGCGGAAGCACAGCACATGGCGCGCCAACCCGGTGGCCACCGCGAGCATGGCGGCGATCACCGACCCGCCCGGCCCGAATGTCTCCAGGCCACCGTTGTGCCAGGTGGGGCGCAGGCCCAATGCCGCCTCGACCGCGGTCGCCCCGCCCTCACCGAACGGGCCCGGCAGGCCGGCACCGGGATAGGTTGACAGGCCGTCGATATCGTCCAGGCTCAGCCCGGCATCGGCGACGGCCGCCTGGCACGCCGCCACGGTCAGCGACAGCGGATCGACCATCTGCCGGCGGCCCAGGGTGGACATGCCGACACCGGTCAGCGCCACCTTGTCCTCGAACTTCTCGGTCGTGACCATCGGGCGCACGTGCCGGGCGTAGTCCTGCGGGGCGATCTCGTCGTCGGGCAGCGGCTTGGCACCGGTGTCGCCGGGGGCCGGGCGAAACAGCGGCAGCCAGACGTCTTCGTGCTGTTCGAACGTCACGTCGACCTGCTGGCCCAGCTCGAGGCGTTCCGGGTCGCAGTCGATGATGTTGGTGGTCAGCCGAACTCGTGGATCCTCGTCGATCGCCACCTGCGCCACCACATACGGTGCCGGCATGCCGGGCAGACTGAATCGGTGGTTGACGGTGAACCCGGCCAGGGTTGCCCGCCCCGAGACATCGCGCACGCCGATGTTGGTGCCGCGACAGTACCGGCACACCGGTTGCGGTGGATGGATCAGCGCGGCGCAGTCGCCGCACTCCTGCAGCCGCAGCACACCGTCGGCGCCCGCGGTCCAGAAGAATTCGTTCTCCGGTGTGACTGCGGGCAGCGGACGTCCGGGTGCGCTCATATGTCGTCGCCTTCTTCGGTGATCTCGATGATGGCGTGTATCGGGCAGTCCATCAGGGCCCGCATGACGTCGTCCTCGTCGCCGGGGTCCACCCTGCCGTCACCGGTCAGCGACGCATATCCCCAGTCGTCCAACGAAAAATACTTCGGCGCGTGCTTGGCGCAGTAGCCGAACCCGTCGCACAGCGTGCGATCCAGCCGGATCCTCATGCCGGTACCTCCTCGATCGCGTAGGGGCGTTCGGCGCGGAAAGCACCGCCGCGGCAGGTGTCACAGGCTCCGGCCAGGTGGGTGGTGACCAGCTCCGGGAACTGGGTCAGAAAGCTCGCCGCCACATTGGTGGCGCCGTCCAATGTTCCGCAGGCGCCGCGTCCGGGCAGCACCCCGGCCCACCGTTGCAGTCGTGCAACGTCTTCGGTGGTCGCCACCTGGTCGCGCAGTGCCTCGGCCACCGCCGCCATGGCCGCCGTGCCGTTGAAACACGACCCGCACTGGCCGGCGTTCTCCCGCCCGAAGTAGGCCAGCACCGAAGCGGCCACGGCCACCGGACAGTCGTCGGTCAGCACCGACATCGCACCGCAGCCCAGGCCGCTGCCGCCCGCCCGCAGCGTCTCGTGATCCAGCGTGACCTCCAGCACCTCGGCGTTGAACACGCCGGCGAAGTAGCCGCCCATCAGCACCCCGCGCACCTGATCGGTCGGAATGCCGTGCACGTCAAGCAGGTCGGCGAGCACGGTGCCATGTGGCAACTCGTAGAGCACCGGCGGCCGGCCGCCACCGGACACCGTGGCCAGGAAGGTGCCCGGAGAGGATTCGGTGCCCACCGAGCGAAACGCGGTCGCGCCCTGCCGGAGCAGATACGGAAGATTGGCCAGCGTCTCGACATTGGAGACCAGCGTGGGGCGCTGCGCGACACCCTTCTGGTAGGGGCGCGGCGGCTTGTCGGTCGGCTTGGCCGGCCCGCCGTTGATCGCGCGGATGGCCGCGGTCTCCTCGCCGGCCACATAGCCGGGTGCCACGGTGTACACGCTGACCACAAGCTCGCCAAAGGCTTTCGTCGGGCTGATCTCGTTCAGTGCCGCCTCGACCGTGGCGGCTGAGGCCGGGTCGGAGACGTACACGTAGCCGCGGGTGGCGCCCACGGTCGCGGCCGCCAGCCGCAGGCCATCGAGAACCAGGTGCGGCCGGTTGCGCAGCAGCCAGCGGTCCTTGACCGACGCCGGTTCGCCCTCCTCGCCGTTGGCGATGACCACGGCCTCCAAGCCGCGGCGCACCGCCGACTCGCGCACCGAGGCCAGTTTGACGGCCAGCGGGAATGCGGCTCCGCCACGGCCCAGCAGTCCGCTGCGTTTCACCTCGGCCAGAAACTCCTCCGGGTCGCCCAGCTCGCGGTAGCCGCCTGCGGCGAGGTAGCCGGCACCGTCTTCGGCGCCTTCGGGCGTCTGGTGCAACAGCCGAGGTTCGCATCCCGGCCAGATCGCGGTCGAGATCGCCGGATTCGCAGCAGTGCTCGTCATTGCCACCTCGTGTGGTTAGGCTCGCGGACGTGAGAACAGCGGTGGTGCGTGTCGATGTCGACCCGATCGGAGAGCTGGCCCCCGAGCAGTTGGAAGCCGGGATGGCGGCGCTGCGCGAGCTGGCCGCCCAGGACGGCGCCGAGGTGGTGGACGCCGGGGTGGCGGGGATGCCGGTGGGCCGCCGTATCGCCCGGCTGCTGATCGCCGGTACCGAGGAGGACGTCATCGACATCGGGGTCCGACTGTGCGCCAGCGCATTCGGCACCGTGCCCGCGGCCGGTGTGGTGACCTACCTGAGCCGGGGCACCGATGACGACGTGCACGGCGTGCTGGCCGGGCTGGGGCTGACCGGTGAGGTCGCCCGCGCGCCCGGAGTCGACGGCCTCGACGTGGTGAGCGTGACGCTGGCCGAGCCGGATATGCAGCGGGTGGGGGAGAGCAGGATTCACACCGCGCTGGAGGCATCGCTGAACTGCGAAGTCCACATCCACAGTCGCTGAGGTCATCAGCGGTCCAGGAATTCCAGGATCGCCGGGGCGGCCTGCACCCAGGTGTCGAACATGTTGAAGTGCTTCACCTTCCCCGACGCGCGGTCCTCGGAGGCCCGCTCCCAGGCGTCCTCCGGCCACGGGGGATCGATCAGCTCGGAACCCTTGATCAGGCAGCTGACCTCCAAGGAGGTCCGCTTGGGATGGTCCAGGTCGTTCTCGCCGCCGCGAATGATCAGGGTGGGAACCTTTATGGCATCGAACATCTCGTCGTCGACGCCGGGGATGGTCTGCCCCGGCTTGGACACGAACGCGCCCAGCCAGCGCAGCATCACCGCGAGAAACTCATCGCGGTCGAAGTCGAGGAACCGCTGCTTGTTGTTCGGGTTCTCCTCGATGCGGTCTCGCCACTCGGCGATCTTGGCCACCGCATCCATCCCGGTGCCGCGGACGGCCAGAATGTTGGGCACGATGTAGTAGGAGCCGAGCACGAAGGTGCCGTAGATCCCGCCGACGATGTTCCACAGCACCAGCTTGGTGACCAGTTCGGGGTAGAGCATGGTGGTCAACATCGAATCCCGGGCACCGCCGGACCCGCCGGCCAGGATGCACGGCCCGGTGTCCAGTGCGGTGAGCAGTCCGTGCAGGGTCTGTGCGCGCATGTGCGATTCGGACTGGCCGTAGAACTGCACATCGGAGGCCCCGCAGTTCGGCCGGTCCCACAACAGCACTCGGTGGCCGCCGTCGACCAACGCGTCGGCCAGCGGGCGCAGCCCCGGAATCTCCTTGGAGAACCGGCCTCCGGGTGTCAGGACGATCAGTTCGCCGCTGTCACCGAGGATTTCGTAGACGACGTTTCCACCATTGATTTCGACAGAGGGCACCGATAACTCCCGTGCTAGGCCTGGACCAGGATGTCATTGCCGACCACCCGAACCGGATAGGTGCGGATGCTCCACTCGGGTTTGACCGCGGTGGTGCCGGTTGCGAGCTCGAAACCCCATTGATGCCAAGGGCAGTAGATGTATTCCAGGTCGCGGACCATGGTGGCGTCGCCCGGCGCGGTCTCGTCGACGACGGTGCGTCCGCGCAGCCGGCCGGAGCACAGCGGGCCGCCCTGGTGCGGGCAGAAGTTGGCGATCGCGTAGAACGTGCCGTTGATGTTGTACACCCCGACGCCGTGATGCCCTATCGGTACGAGTTTTTTTGTGCCGGGCGGGATCTCATCGACCGTGGCGACGATGTGCTCGCGGCCCTGGGCCAGCCGGGGATGCTGTTCGTCCTGGCTCATCCTAGAACACCCGCACCTGTCCCTCGAGAGCCGGAACCGTGTCGGGCAGGTGGTAGGTGGCCAGGCCGTTGCGGAACATCACCGCTTCCCGGGCCGCCTTGGGCAGGTGCTTGACCAGCCAGCGGGGGTCGTCGAATGTCCAGTGCGGATAGTCCGAGGAGTACAGCAGGATCTTGTCGCACTCCATCCACTCCAGCATCCGGGTCAGCTCGGTCTTGTCCTCCGGGTAGTCCAGCGGCTGCGTGGTGAACTTGATGTGGTCCTTGACGTATTCGCTCGGCTTGCGCTTGATGTCCAGCCACGATTTGCGCGCTTCGTAGATGGCGTCCATCCGCCACATCAGCGGCAGGATCCAGGTGAACGCGTGCTCGACGAACACGATCCGCAGCGTCGGGAAGCGGTCGAAGACCCCGTCGAAGATCAGGCTCATCACCTGATTGGCCGCCAGCAGTGAGTAGGTGACCATGAAGTCGTGGTTGTAGCTGGGCAGTCCCACGGGCGGCATCGGCAGTTCTTCGTGGTGGCTGCGGGACAGGTGGCAGCTGACCGTGATGTCGTGCTTGGTGGCGGCCGCCCAGATCGGGTCGTACTTCGGGTCACCCCACGGCGGGCGGGGCTCGGCCTTGATCAGGATCTGCGCCATATACGGGTGGCCCGCCCACTTCTCGATCTCGGCGGCGGCGCCGAACGGGTCCTCGATGGATGCGCAGATCGATCCGCGCCAGCGCTGATGCCAGTTGTTCTTGGCGTCCAGCCAGTGGTTGACCTGCCAGTCGTTGAGTGCGGACGACATCGCCTGCTGCGCTTCGGGAATGCGGGCCGGGTACGCGCCGGGCTCCAGGATCACGAAGTCCGAACCGGCATCCATGATGAGTTGCTTGAACGCCAGATCCGGGTCGCTGCCCGGGAACTCGCCGTCGGCGGGAAACGCGTCCACCCGCATCGCGAAGGCATGCGCGTAATCCGGGGCGTCGTAGTAGATCAGCTCGCCGACCCGGCGGGGCAGGAAGTACTTGCTGCGCCACGGCTCGGGAATGTATTGGGCCAGTTCGCCGCGGCGGGGCACCGGATGAACGTCGGAGTCGACGCAGCGGACGGCGACCCGCTCGGCTGCCGGTTTGCGTTCGGTGGCTGTCACAGACATCGTGATCTCCCTTGATCCCAACTGTTCTCTAGTGTGCGCTCGCGACGTCGGGAACGGCAGGCACTTCTATGCCGTAGAGCCCACTGGCGTTGCGCCAGCACAGCTTGTCGCGCTGGTCGGCACTGAACGCGCTCGGCACCGTCAGTTCGTTGAGCTGCCAATGCGGGTAGCTCGACCCGTACATCACCATGTCCTCTTTGCCGGTGAAGCCGAACCATTCACCGGCCATGTCGGCGTCACCGGGGCCGTCCATCGCGCCCTGGACGAAGTACACGTGACCGGGCAGGTAGTCGCTGGGCATCTCCGGCGCCCACGGCGTCTGCTCCAGGTGCGGCCGGCCGAAGCAGTCCATCCGCCAGATGAACGGGGTCAGCAGGTCCGCGCCGCCGTCGGCCCAGACGAACCTCAGCTCGGGCATCCGCTCGAAAACGCCTTCGGTGATCATGTTCATCAGGTGATAGAGGTAGTTGCACGCCATGAACGACACGTACTGCTCGTAGGTGCGGGTGTTGCCCGACGGCGTCGGGGCGGCGGCGATCCCGGTCCCCACCTCGATGTGGGCCGCCACCGGCAGACCGGCGTCGACCGCGGCCTCCCACAGCGGCCAGAACTGCGGCTTGCCGAAGAGTTCCCGGGACTGCAACGGGATGCCGATCTGCACCACCCGGGGATGGTCTTTCCATCGGTCGATCTCGCGCAGCGCGCCGGAGATGTCGTCGGGGTTGACCCGGATGGTGCCGCGAAAACGCTCGCCGTGTTCGGGGTGGTCCAGCCAGCGCGACACCAGGATCTCGTTGTGCGCCGCGGCGATCGCCGACCCGAGGTGCCGGTCGGGCATGACGCCGCGGGTCATCGGATGCAGCACCGCGACGTCGACGCCGCGGTCACCGAACAGGTGGCGGGCGACCACATCGGGGTCGGAGCCGGGGTATTGGCGCTCGGGCCCGTCGGTGCCGGGCGCGTATTCGCCGCCGGGCGCGCCATACCAGTCCATCTCGTAGTCGGGGAAACCCCGGCTGCGGTAGGGCTCCCGCAGGAACTCGCGCAGGTCCTTGTTGGACGCCGCGAAGATGTGCACGCTGGCGTCGATGACGGGTGTCCGGCTCCCGTCCGGATGTTCGATCACGCCTCCCATTGTATAGCTGTGTTCTTGGCTTGCAAGAATCAGATTCTCATCATCGGCCCGGAGCGGGGCGACCGATGACCCCCTGCAAGGCCCGCGATGACCGGCGATACGCTGCGACAGCACGCTATCTCAGTTTGAGATCATTACATCCGATTGCGAGAATGTTATTCTCGACCGGCGTCTGGAGGAGGTGAGCGCAATGCTGCTCGAGTTCGACGAGGACCAGCGGTTGTGGCAGGGCACGGTGCGCGACGTGGTGGGCAAACAATGCTCGCCGTCGCTGGTGCGCAGCGTCGTAGAAGGCGCCGCAGAAGGAGCTGACGGCTCCACCGCCGCTCTGATCGACCCGCTGTGGAAGGTCTATGCCGACCTGGGCTGGACGGAGCTGCACGAACCGGAGACCGCCGTCGAGCTGGCGATCGTCCTCGAAGAACTGGGACGCGCCACCGACCCCACCCCGTTTCTGGCAACCATGACGCAGTTCGCGCCACTGGTTGGCGAACACCACCGCGCCGACGGTTCGACCGGCGCGGCGGTCTACAGCGGAGTGACCGCCCACCGCAGCGCCGCCGGCTGGGTGCTCGACGGCACCGCCCTGAACGTGCTCGACGGCGCCCGGGCCGACCGGCTGGCCGTCGTCGCCGACGCCGGGGTGTTCCTGGTCGAGGGTTCGGCGGTGACCGCCCGGCCATCCGCGGTCTTCGACCCGACGCTGCAGGTGGCCGACCTGTCCTTCGCCGGGGTGGAGGTGCCCGACAGCGCCCGGGTCCGCGTTGACGTCGACCGGGCGCGCCATGTGGCGCTCACCGGGATGGCGATGACCATGGTGGGGGCCTGTCAGCGCATCCTCGACCTGGCCCTGGAACACGTGCGCAGCCGTCAGCAGTTCGGCGTGCCCATCGGCTCGTTCCAGGCCGTCCAGCACAAGGCGGCCGACATGCACGTGGCGATCGAACGGGCCCGCGCGCTGGGGTATTTCGCGGCGCTGACCATTGCCGCCGACGACCCACGGCGGCGGATGGCCGCGGCGATGGCGAAGGCCGCGGCCGGCGAATGCCAGTCCCTGGTCTTTCGGCACGGACTGCAACTGTTCGGCGCGATGGGATTCACCTGGGAGAACGACCTGCAGTTCGCCCTCAAGCGGGCCAAGGCCGGTGAGCTGATGCTCGGCGGAGCCGCCGAACATCGCGCCGCGATCGCCGAGGAATACCTTGCAGCTCACATTTGACGCCGACGTCGAGGAGTTCCGCGCCGAGTTCGCGGCCTTCCTCGAAGCGAACCTGCCGGATCAGGCCGACACATTGGAGCGGCCGCGGTCGGTGTCGCACATGCCGGACTGGGCCCGCCGCTGGCAGCGGCTGCTGTTCGACAACGGCTGGCTGCTGCCCGGCAACCCGCCGGAGTTCGGCGGACGCAACGCCACCCTGCTGCAGCAGTTCGTCCACCTGGAGGAGTTGTGCCGCCGCCGCATCTATCACAGCTTCAATCCACAGGGTGTGAATATCATTGCGGCGTCGTTGCTTTCGTTCGGCAGTGACGAGCAGAAAAGACGCTGGGCGGTGCCGATCCTGCGGGCCGAGATCACCGCGTCACTCGGGATGAGCGAGCCGAGCGCGGGTTCGGATCTGGCGTCGCTGCGCACCCGGGCCGAACGCGACGGGGATGACTTCGTGGTCAACGGCCAGAAGGTGTGGACCTCCGGGGCGCACGACGCCGACGTGCTGCTGACCTTCGTGCGCACCGATCCCGATGCCCCCAAGCACAAGGGCATCAGCGTCCTGCTGATCCCCACCGACACCCCGGGCGTGGTGTGCCGACCGTTCCCGACCATCTGCGGGATCGACGACAAGGACTTCAACGAGGTCTTCTTCACCGACGTGCGGGTACCGGCGGAGAATCTGGTCGGTCCGCTGAACGGCGGCTGGCGGGTGGCGAATGGATCGCTGGGGCACGAACGCACCATGATGTGGCTGGGTTTCGCCGACCGGCTGGACAATGTGATCGCCGACTTCCGGCCCGAAGGCGCACTGCAGCGCGACCAATTCGCCACGGCCGTCATGGATTACCAGGCGTTGCGACTGATGGGGTCGGCAGCGCTGGCCCGGGCCGCCCGCGGCGAGGAGGATGTGGCCGCGCTGTCGGTGCTCAAGCTGCTCGGCTCGGAGGCCGAGATGTTCGCCTCCGGGCACGCACTGGACGCGGCCGGTTCCAAAGGGCTTGTGCATCCGGCGAATTCGGGACCTTACGCGCCGATGAACCTCGACAGCTATTTCGCCAGCTGGTTCGAACGGCACGCCCGCAGCTTCTCGGGCACCATCGCCGGTGGCACATCGGAGATCCACCGCAATATCGTTGCCCAGCAGGTGCTGGGCCTACCCCGCGGCTGAGCCGATCGTGGCGCAGTGGTACCTGTTCCTGCCGCAGGTCCGACTCGGTGTCGACGAGCTGACGCTGCGCGCATGTACCGCCGAGGCAAGCGGTTTCGACGGGGTTGCGCTGCTCGACCACCTTCGGACACCGATGGCGCCGGCCAGCCCGGTCTGGGAGGCGATGACGCTGGCCACCTGGATCGCGGCGAAAACGCAACGGCTGCAGATCGGCCACCTGGTGCTCTGCGATGCGTTCCGCCATTC
Source organism: Mycobacterium zoologicum (assembly GCF_020181635.2). Classification (NCBI taxonomy): domain Bacteria; kingdom Bacillati; phylum Actinomycetota; class Actinomycetes; order Mycobacteriales; family Mycobacteriaceae; genus Mycobacterium; species Mycobacterium zoologicum. The sequence goes on from NZ_JAYJJS010000003.1 coordinate 134,747, forward strand.
GTCGGTACTGGCCAAGCAGGCCGTCACGCTGGCCGAGGTCTCCGGTGGCAGGTTCGACCTGGGGCTGGGCTCGGGATCGATGCCCGACGAGCTGGCGGATTTCGGGTTCGGGACGGCCACCGGACGCGAGCGGGTGGCCGCGCTGCAGCGGACCCTGGAGGACCTGTCGCGCTACTGGGCCGACCAGGTACCTGCGCCGCGCGAGCCGATACCGCTGCTGCTCGGCGGTCGCGGGCCCAGGATGCTGGAACTGGTTCGCCGGCATGCCGATTGGTGGAACCTGCCGGCCACCCATCTCGACGACCTGCCCCGGCTGATGCCGCAGATCGGTGACGCCCGAGCTTCGGTACAACAGATGGTCGGCTTCATCGGTGCAGGCGCCGACGCCGAGGCGGTGATCGGCAAAAGCCGGCGCCGCTACGCCCAGTTGGGATCCGGGCTGATCTGCGCGCGCGCCGATGAACTCATCGACCACTTCGGCCGGCTGGGAAGCCAAGGAGTGCAACGATTCTACGTGTGGTTCTCCGATCCATCGCCGGAGACCATCGCCGAGTTCGCCGAGACGGTGATCGCACGGTCCTAGTCGATGACGACATCTTCCTTGCGCTCGGTGATCGGCAGCGCGCACTGCTGCTCGTCGCAGATCCGCTGCAGCTTCTCCAGCGTCTCGTCGAGCCCCGGCCCGATCCGCTTTCCGGGGGTGAAGGTCGCCGGCAGGTGCCGCATCCCCTGGATGACGCCGATGGTGTCGTAGTGCACCGCACCGGCGGAATCGCACTGGTAGTCCGGCATCCGGTCGAGCACCGCGAGCATCATCGACTTGTAAACGGCGCGCGCGACGTGTGAGCCGATGCAGCGGTGCACACCGAGACCGAAACTGAAGTGCCGGTTACCCTTTCGGTCCATGATCAACTTGTTGGGCTCGTCGAACACCGACGGATCACGGTTGGCCATCGCCCAGGACAACCACAGTCGTTCGCCCTCCTTGACCTGCACGCCCGCCACCTCGACGTCTTCGGAGAAGGTGCGCCCGTCGCCGGGTGCCGGGGTGAAGTAGCGCAGGAACTCCTCGGTGGCGTGGTTGAACAGCTTTTCGCGCTCGGCGCTCAGGCGCTCGCGCTCGCCCGGGTGCTCCGACAGCCATTCCAGGCTGTGCGCGGTCAGTGCGGTGGTGGTGTCGAAGCCGCCGCCGATCACCACACCCACCATCGACAGCCCGTCGAGGTCGGGGATCGGTTCGCCGTTCCGCACCGCCTGAGCCAGCGCGTTGACGATGCCGGGCCGCGGATTCTGTTTGACCTCAAAGTAGTTGGTGGCCAGATCCAGGCCCATCTGCCGGTGCATCTCGGCGACGCGCACCGAGTCCGGGTCGTTCTCCGGGGTGTACACCGCGGCGTGCACCGGTTCGCAGTAGATCGTCCAATTCTTCAGCGGGATACCGAGAATCGCCAGCGTGAAGACGGCCGGGACGATGTTGGCCAGGTCGTCGACGAAGTCGATGCGGCCGTCCTCGATCTTCTCGTTGATGGTGGCACGCGTGATCTCGTCGATCAACGGAATCCACCGTTTAATGGCGGCCGGGGACATGTACGGGTTCAGCAGGTCTCGGTAGAACTGCTGCTCATCGCCGTCCATCTCCAGCACGCCACCCCGGTTTTGGGCGCGCTTCGCGGGTGGGATGGAGATGCCCTTGTAGCCGCGACGCTCGTTGTGGATGTCGTGGTCGTTGGAGACGTGCGGACAGCGGGCCAGTTCGAAAACCTCTGAGGCGCCGGCCGCCACCCAGTGGCCGTCGTACGTCTCGCTCCAGGCCATCGGACACTTAGCCTGCATCTCATCGGTGATGTCGAGGAATCGATCACGGTATTCCGGCGCGTGGCGGTCGAAATGATAGTTGTGCTGCTTCTTCTGTTCGTTCACTTGGTGGTCCAATCCGGCTGCCCAGCACCGGCCGCGGCCTGGCCGGTGGAGTCCTTCCCGTCGACGAAGATCGCGCGTTCTGGGCACGACCGCATGGCCTCGATCACGACTTCCTCTTGGTCGGCTGCGACGATCTCGCTGACCGCGGTGGAGTGGCCGTCGACGTCGTCGAGTTCGAAGGCGTCGGGCGCGATCATCTTGCACAGCCCATGGCCCTGACAGCGCTGCGGGTCGACCCAAACTTTCATGCTGCTCCTATCCGATCCGGGCGAGTGTCGTCGGTCATCAGACGTGGTAGTCGTACCACTTCAGGTAGCCACCGGCGTCGACCCGCAACTGCATGCCGGTGACGAACCGGGACTCCTCGGACGCGAGCCAGAGCACCGCGTTGGAGATGTCCTCGGGCTCGATGAACGGCACCTTCATCGCCTGCTGCACATAGAAGACCGGTTCGGCGTCGGCGCGGGTCGGGTGGTCCAGGTCGGGCCGGAAGGAGCGGTACATCGGCTCGCTCTGCAACATGTCGGTGTTGCAGTTGGTCGGGTGAATCACGTTGGCGCGGATACCGCGAACCGCCAGCTCGGTGGCCAGGTCATGGACGTACTGCGCCATCAGCCGCTTGGAGGTCATGTAGGCCATCCCGCCCGGGTCGCCGCCCGGGTTGGCCTTCTGGTGGGCGTCCATCAGCGCGGCGGCCGAGGAGGTGGCGATGATCGAGGCGCCTTCACCCAGGTGCGGCAGCGCCACCTGGATGCCGTTGATGGTGCCGACCAGGTTGGTGTTGATGACGTCGATCCACGCCTGCAGCGGGGGATTGCCCTTCATGCCGGCGACTCCGGCCTGGGCGACGACGATGTCGAGCTTGCCGAACTCGGCGAGCCCGGCCTCCAGCGCGGTCCGCAGGGCGGCGGCGTCGCGCACATCGGCCTGCGCGGTGACGATGCCCCGGCCGGTCTTCTCGACCAGCTTTGCGGTCTCCTGAAGGTCCTCCGGCGTGGCCATCGGGTAGCCGATGGTCTCGATGTCCTGGCACAGGTCGACGGCGATGATGTCGGCGCCTTCCTCGGCCAGTCGCAGCGCGTGGCTGCGGCCCTGCCCGCGGGCAGCCCCCGTGATGAATGCGACCTTTCCGGCAACGCGTCCCACAGCTGTTCCTTTCGTCATTGCACTAGCGATGTGGCAGGTGATCAGGTGTTGCGGCCGCCGTTGACGCCCAGGATCTGCCCGGTGATGTAACCGGCCTCCTCGGACGTCAGGAAGGCGCACGCCGCCGCGATGTCTTCGGGTTTACCCATGCGCCGCACCGGGGTCTTGGCGATGTTGTCGTCGATGTCGCCGAGGAAGCCGTGACGATCGGCGTTGCGCAGCATGGGGGTGTCGATGAAGCCCGGCGGCACGGCGTTGACGGTGATGCCGGCTGGTCCGTACTCCAGCGCCAGGGTCTTGGTGAGACCGTTGACCGCGGACTTGGCCGAGACGTAGTGCGCCATATAGGGAGTGCCGGAGTGCGTGCTCGATGAGGAGATGTTGACGATGCGTCCCCAGCCGGCCTCGATCATGTCGGGCAGCACCGCCTGGGTGGTGTGGAACACCCCGTTGAGGTTGATGTCGATGATCTGCTGCCAGTCTTCGAAACTGATGTGGCTGAACTTCTTGAAGCCGTCCTTGCCTGCGGCGTTGACCAGGATGGTGACCGGCCCCAGCTGCTCGCGGATCCGCGACAGCGCGGCGTCGATCTGCCCGCGATCGGTCACGTCGGCGGCGAAGGCCAACTCCTGATCGCCGGGTTTAAGGTCGATGATCGCGACTTGGCGCCCGTCGGCACGTAACCGGTTCACCACCGCCGCACCGATACCCGAGGCACCCCCGGTCACAACAGCAGTCCTCACGAGGGCCGTCTCGCTCACAAAGAATCCCCTTCCCGAACGACGAGAATCATACTCTCGCAGCTGCGTTTCTGGCAAGACCGGCGCGCACCGGTTCTCATCAGGGGATATAGAAGAACCTAGTCCAAATGCGGTGACTCAGGGCGCTGTCCGCCGGTTTCGTTCGACCCTTGAATTCTCGGCTTTGAGATGTATGATTCGCCGCACACGAGAATGTAGTTACCCGGCGGGAGGCTCGGATGCGATCGCAGGACACGGCAGGGTCCGTCACAGCTGGTCAAACGGCTGGTCGGCGACTGCTGATCGACGGCAAGCTGGTCGAGGGCGTGAACACCTACCCCTCGCTCAATCCGGCCACCGGAGAGGTCCTGGGCCACGCCCCCGAGGCCGACGTAACCCATGCCGCCGCGGCGGTGGAAGCGGCCCGGCGGGCCTTCGACGACAGTGGCTGGGCCACCGATGTCGCACTGCGGATCCGCTGCCTGGATCAGTTGCACAAGGCGCTGGTCGAAAACCGTGACGAGTTCGCCGCGCTCACCATCGCCGAGGTCGGCGCCACCCCGGCGCTGACCCAGGGTGCCCAGCTCGACCAGCCGATCGCGATCGTGCGCTACTACGCCGATCTGCTCGAGGACTACCCGATGACCGAGGACCTCGGCAACATCGAGAGCCGCGGGATGCTGCACCACCGCTGGGTGGAGAAGGAAGGCGCCGGCGTCGTCGCCGCGATCATCGCCTACAACTACCCCAACCAGTTGGCCCTGGCGAAACTCGCGCCCGCGCTGGCCGCCGGCTGCACCGTGGTGCTCAAGGCGGCCCCGGACACCCCGCTGATCACCCTGGCTCTGGGCGAGCTGATCGCCAACCACACCGACATCCCGCCCGGGGTGGTCAACGTGCTCAGCTCGTCGGACCCCAAGGTCGGTGCGGCGCTGACCACCGACCCCGGCGTCGACATGGTCACCTTCACCGGGTCCACCCCAACCGGCCGCGCCATCATGGCCGCCGCCAGCGGCACCCTCAAGCGGGTCTTTCTGGAGCTGGGCGGCAAGTCCGCGGCGATCATCCTCGACGACGCCGACTTCAACATGGCCGCGGTGTTCGCGTCGTTCTCGATGGTCACCCACGCCGGCCAGGGCTGCGCGCTGACGTCTCGGCTGCTGGTGCCCAACAGTCACCACGATGAGATCGTCGAGCGGATCAAGACCAACTTCTCGCACGTGCGCTACGGCGACCCGACCGACCCGAAGACCTACATGGGTCCGCTGATCAGTGCCCGCCAGCGCGACAAGGTCGATGCCATGGTGCAGCGTGCGGTGGCCGCCGGCGCAACGCTGGTGACGGGCGGTCAGAAGGTCGACCCGGGCTTCTTCTATACGCCCACCCTGTTGACCGGCGTCGACCCGGACAGCGAGATCGCTCAGGAAGAGGTCTTCGGGCCGGTCCTGACCGTGATCGGCTATGACGATGACGACGACGCGGTGCGCATCGCCAACAACTCCATCTACGGGCTGTCCGGCGCGATCTTCGGCGGCCAGGACCGCGCGGTCGCGATGGCCCGGCGGATCCGCACCGGAACGTTCTCGATCAACGGCGGCAACTACTTCAGCCCCGACGCGCCGTTCGGCGGATTCAAGCAGTCCGGCATCGGCCGGGAGATGGGCGTCGCCGGCCTGGAGGAGTTCCTGGAGTCCAAGACGTTCGCAACCCCGGCTGCGGGGCAGCCCGGATGAAGCCGTTGGAAGGCGTCCGGGTACTCGAGGTCGCGATGTACGGCTTCGTGCCGTCGGCCGGCGCCGTACTGGCCGAGTGGGGCGCGGAGGTCATCAAGGTCGAGCACGCCGTCACCGGTGACCCCCAGCGCGGGCTGCGCCAGACCGGGATGCTGCGGGTCGAAGGCGACCCGAACCCCAACATCGAGCACGCCAACCGTGGCAAGCGCAGCATCGGACTGGACGTGTCGGTGCCGCAGGGTCGCGAGGTTCTGCTCGAATTGGCAAAGCGCGCAGACGTTTTCCTGACCAGCTTCCTTCCCGGGCACCGCCGCAAGTTCGCCATGGACGTCGACGACATCCGCGCGGTCAACCCGAAGGTCATCTACGCTCGCGGCAGCGCGCTGGGCCCCCGCGGCATCGAAGCGGAGAAGGGCGGGTACGACATGACCGCCTTCTGGTGTCGCGCCGGTACGGCCGCCACCATCACCCCGCCCGGTATCGAGGGCATGATCGGACCACCCGGCCCGGCTTACGGTGACACCATCTCCGGCACCAACCTGGCCGGCGGTATCGCGGCGGCGCTGTTCCAGCGCGAGCGCACCGGGGAGCCGTCCGTCGTCGACGTGTCCCTGCTGGGCAGCGGCCTGTGGGCGATGGGGCACACCGTTGCCCTGACCAGTCACCTGGGCGAGCGGCTGGTCCAACAGCCGCCGGGCGTGCACGGCTCGCCGATCAACCCGCTGGTCGGGGTTTACGCGACCGCCGACGAGCGCTACATCTCGTTCGTGATGATGCAGCCCACCAAGTTCTGGGCCGACGTCTGCCGGCACATGGAACTCGACGACCACATCGACGACCCGCGGTTCGCCACCGCAGCGTCCTTCGCCGAGAACACCCCGGCAGCCGTGGAGATCCTGCGTACGGCGATGGCCAAGCGGACGCTGCCCGAGTGGAGTGAGCGCTTCGCCACCCTGGCCGGCCCGTGGGCGCCGGTTCAGGACACCCTCCAGGCCGCCCAGGACGCGCAGATCCGCGCCAACGAATACATCGTGCAGGCAGGCGAACTGGAGTTGGTCGCCAACCCGGTGCAGTTCGACGTGGCCGCCCCGGCGACCGGTCCCGCGCCCGGATTCGCCGAGCAGACCGACGAGATCCTGCTCGACCTCGGCCTGGACTGGGACCGGATCATCGAACTCAAGACCCTCGGCGCGGTCACCTAGGTGACCGGGTAGGGCGAGGACAGGGCAAGGTTCGCGATGCCGCACGTAGCTTCGATTGGCACCTATCTGCCGTGCTGGGGCACTGACGCGGCCAGGGTCGCCGGCGACGACGAAGACGCCATCACCCTGGCGGTCGAGGCCGGCCGGGCCGCCCTGGCCGACGGCGGCGCGGTGGAGCGGGTGGTGGTGGTCAGTCGCGACCTTCCGCTGACCGAGGGCAGCAACGCCGCGGTGCTGCTGGCGGGCCTGGGACTGGACCCCGAGTTGGAGGTGGTCGAGCGGCTCGGCGGTGCGCCGGCCGCGCTGGACGCCCTGAGCTCGGCGCGGCCCCGGACCCTGGTCATCGGGGCGGACCTGGAGCCTGCCGGCGGTGTCGCGGTGCTCACCGGCGACGCCGGGCTGGCGATCCGCACCGCGGCCCGCATCGCCCGCAGCCTGCCGGTGCGTACCCGCGATGCCGGAGTGGTGCACGACTACGGCGACCCCCGGCTGTTGCACGAGCGGGGTCTGTTGGCGTCGCTGGTGGCGGCGTGGGTTCAGACCCCGGTGATGCTGGCCGGGGTCGGGCACGATCGGGCCGCCGAACTGTGCAGCGGCGATCCGGCGCCGTTGCCGACGGTCGGCGCCAGCTCGGGACTGTTCGCGCTGGCGGTACTGGCCGAGACCGGGACCTCAGGTCCGCTGCTGGCCGTCGAGCAGGCCAGCCTGTCCGGGATCACGGTGGGGGAGGTATCCGGTGGCGCACAGGTGGGAGTGCACCGCCGTGAACCGGCGCCGCGGCCGCTGCCCGACGGCGAGCGCACACCCGGCGCGGACCTGCCGATCTCACTGGCCGCCTACGAGCGCGCGTTCGAGGCCAAGGTGCGCTGGGAGGCCGGCCGGCATCCCGGCAGCGACGAACTCGACTTCCCGCCGCGCTATCGGGTCGGCGACGACTCGACTCTGAGCACCGCCTACGAGCGGGTCGAGCTGCCCCGGGTCGGCACGGTCTACACCGAGGTCACCGTGCAGATGCCGGTGCCCGGCCTGGTGACCCCGTACTCGCTGGTCATCGTCGAGCTCGATGATGTGGGCGTCCGCGCGCTGGTGAAGGTAACCGGCGCTCCCGCCGGTGGGGTCTGGATCGGCGACCGAGGCCGGCTGGTGCTGCGCCGGGTCGCGGTGCGCTCCGGGGTCCCGGACTACGGCTACGCCTTCGAGCCGTTCGACCCGGCGGACCAGCCGGAGGCGGCGGCATGAGGCGGGTGGCGATCGTCGGCGCCGGGATGACGCCGTTCCGCGAGCACTTCGCGCTGGGCATCAAGGACCTGCTGCCGATGGCGTTCGCCGACTGCGCCGCCAGCGTCGACAAGGGGCTGGCCAAGGCCGACGTGCAGGCGGCCTGGTTCGGGGCGCTGGGCACCACCGACGGGTTTCCGTCCGGGATCCTCGCCGACAGCCTGGGGCTGCCGGACCTGCCCGTCACCCGGGTGGAGAACTCGTGTGCCACCGGGAACGACGCCGTGCGCAACGCGCTGTTCGGGGTCGCCTCCGGGGCGGTGGACGTGGCCCTGGTCATGGGCGCCGACAAGCTGCGGGAGAACGCCACCAAGGACATGCTCTGGGCCTGGGAGCAGACCGCCCGCGACATGGCCTGGGACTATCCGCTCGGGCTGGTCGCCCCGGCCGGTTTTGCACTGCACGTGCGCCGCTACCTGCACGAGTCCCCGGCCACCCGCGAGCACCTGGCGATGGTGGCGGTGAAGAACCACCGGCACGGCGTGAGCAATCCGCGCGCCCGGCTGCGCTTCGAGATCACCGTGCAACAGGCCCTGGACGCGCCGACCGTGGTGACCCCGTTCGGGTTGTACGACTGCGCTCCGCAGAGTGACGGCGCGGCCGCCCTGGTGCTGGCCGCCGAGGACGTCGTCGACCGCTTCACCGACCGGCCGGTGTGGATTCGCGGGGTCGGGCTCGGCCTGGACTCGGTGATGCATCAGCACAAGCCGGACATGACGACCTTCCCGGCGACGGTCCGCGCCGCCAAGCAGGCGTTCGCCATGGCGGGGTTGACCCCGGCCGACGTCGACGTCGCCGAGGTGCACGACTACTTCACCGGGGTGGAACTGATCAGCTACGAAGATCTCGGCTTCGCCGAGCGGTTCGAGGCGCACAAGCTGCTGGAGACCGAGGCGACCAGCGTCGGCGGCGCGTTGCCGGTCAATCCCAGCGGTGGACTGAAATCCAAAGGGCACCCCCCGGGTGCCACCGGTGTGGCACAGTGCGTAGAACTCTTTGAGCAGTTGCGGGGAACCGCGGTCAATCAGGTCGATGGCGCCCGGATTGGCTTGGCGCACAACATCGGGGGGCCGACGGCCGTCTCGGCGGTAACCATCGTGGAGGGGGGCGGCGTCAGTGGGCTCTGACACGGCCGTCCGCGGCCGGCACAAGACCGGTGAGCGACGGCAGCAGCCGACCTATGTGCGGCCGCTGATCGGCCTTGCCACGGTGGTCGTCATCGCGGCTTTGATCGGGTTGCCGATCGGATTGTTCCGGGGCAGCTTCACCCGCACGGTGGGCATCACCGTGCTGTCCCCGCGTGCGGGTTTGGTGATGTACCCAGACGCCAAGGTGAAGTTGCGCGGCGTGCAGGTGGGCAAGGTCGGCGCCATCGACACCCTGCCGGACGGCACCGCGGCCCTGCGACTGGAGCTGCAGCCCGACCAGTTGCGGCTGATCCCGGCCAACGCCACCGCCCGGATCGCCTCGTCGACGGTGTTCGGGGCCAAGTTCGTCGAGCTGATGGCGCCGCCGCAGCCCTCCACCGCCAGGATGCACGCCGGTCAGACGCTGACCGGCGAACACGTCACCGTGGAGATCAACACCGTCTTCCAGCAGCTGGTGCGGGTGCTGGACAAGATCGACCCGATGAAGCTCAACGAAACCCTGGGGGCCGTCTCGACGGCGTTCAACGGCCGCGGCGCCAAGATCGGGCAGGCGTTGACCGACTTCGACCATCTGCTCGCCGAACTCGAGCCCAGCCTGAACACCCTGGAGCGCGAGGCCGCCACCATGCCGCCGGTGTTCGCGTCCTATGCCGATGCCGCCCCCGACCTGACCGCCACCATGGCCAACACCTCGGTGATGAGCGACAGCATCGTCGCGGAGCGCAACAGCCTGGACACCTTCCTGATGTCGGCGATCGGGCTGGCCGACACCGGTAACGAGGTGCTGGGCGACAACCGGCAGCTGTTGACCGACCTGACCCGCAACCTGGATCCCACCGCGCAGCTGCTGGACAAGTACCACGAGCACCTCGGCTGTGCGATCGGCGGTCTGGTGCCGTTCGCCAAGTCGCCGCCGTTCACCGTGCCCGGCATCGTGATCACCGCCAGCTTCACCCTCGGCCGGGAGCGTTACCGCTACCCCGACCACCTGCCGAAGGTGGCTGCCACCGCCGAGCGCTCCTACTGTGCCGAACTGGGCCTGCCGGACGTTCCGCCCGAGTTCCGGGTGCCGGCGCTGATCGGCGACACCGGGGCCGACCCCTACGAGTACGGCAACCAGGGCATCCTGATCAACTCCGAGGGGCTCAAGCAGGCGCTGTTCGGGCCGCTCGGCGGGCCGCCACGCAACACCGCCCAGGTGGGGATGCCGGGATGAGGGGCACCACCACGACCCTGATCAAGTTCGGCAGCTTCGCCGTGGTGATGCTGCTGGCGACGGTGATGCTGTTCGCGATCTTCGCCGAGGTGCGCACCGGGCCGACCACGGGCTACCAGGCGGTGTTCAGCGACGCCTCCCGGCTCAAGTCCGGCGACAGTGTGCGCGTCGCCGGAGTGCGGGTCGGCACCGTCGACGGTGTGCGGCTGCGGCAGGACGGCACGGTGCTGGTGAAGTTCGCCGCCGACCGCAACGTCGCGCTGACCACCGGCACCAAGGCCTCGGTGCGCTACCTCAACCTGGTCGGGGACCGCTACCTCGAACTCGAGGACGGGCCCGGGTCGACGCGACTGTTGCCGGCCGGGGCGCAGATCCCGCTGGAGCGGACCGCACCGGCGCTGGATCTGGACCTGTTGCTCAACGGCCTCAAGCCGGTGATCCGCGGGCTGAACCCGCAGGACGTCAACGCGCTGACCGCGTCGCTGATCCAGATCATGCAGGGTCAGGGCGGCACCATCGACTCGCTGATGTCGCAGACTTCGTCGTTCTCGACCTCGCTGGCCGACAACAACGTGGTGATCGAATCGCTGATCGACCAGCTGCGCACCGTACTGGCCACCATCACCAGCGGCGACAAGCGACTGTCCGGTGCGATCGACCGGCTGAACAAGCTGGTCGGTGGGCTGGCCGCCGACCGAGACGCCATCGGCAACGCCGTGAGCTCCCTGGACCGCGGAACCGCGTCGATGGCCGACCTGCTGGGCCGGGCACGTGATCCGCTGACCGACACGATCGCCCAGACCAACCGGCTGGCCAAGGCAGTCAACGCCGACCAGGCCGGCCTGGACATGTCACTGCAGAAGGCTCCGGAGAACTACCGCAAGGCCATCCGGCTCGGCGCCTACGGCGGGTTCATCCAGTACTACCTCTGCGCCGTGCAGATCCGGGTCAGCGATACCCAGGGCCGCACCTCGGTGTTCCCCTGGATCAAGTCGGAGGAGGGTCGATGCAGCGACACCGATTGATCGCCGACGGACCCGGGGTGCGCTGATGCTGCGATATCACGGGAGTCACCTGTTCCGGATGGGCTTCATCGGGGCCGTCGTCATCGCGTTCATCGTCGCGATCGGGCTGCAGCCCGAGCAGTTGCTTCAGTGGGCCACCTCGGTGCGCTACCAGGCCCGATTCACCGAGGCCGGCGGGCTGGGCACCGGAGCCGATGTCACGCTGTCGGGGATCAAGGTGGGTTCGGTCACCGATGTGGTGCTCGACAACGGCGACGCCCTGGTGACGTTCACGCTGGCCGGCAAGTACCCGCTGGGGTCGCAGAGCACCGCGCACATCCGCACCGGATCGCTGCTCGGTGAGCGGGTTCTGACGCTCGAACCGTCCGGCAGTGGCAAGATGCGCCCGCTCGACGTCATCCCGGTCACCCGCACGTCCTCGCCGTATTCGCTGACCGATGTGGTCGGCGAGCTGACCTCCAACACCGCCGGCACCGACACGGAGTCGCTCAACCGGTCGCTGGACACCCTGTCGGACACCATCGATCAGATCGCCCCGCGCCTGGGTCCGACATTCGACGGACTGAGCCGGCTGTCGCGATCACTGAACAACCGCAACGAGAGCCTCGCCGATCTGCTCAAGTCCGCCGCCGATGTGACCGGGGTGTTCTCCGAGCGCAGCCAGCAGATCAACTCGCTGATCCTGGACGCCAACAGCCTCGTCGACGTGCTCAACACCCGCCGGCAGGCGATCGTCAGCCTGTTGGTCAGCACGTCGGCGGTGTCGCGGCAGCTGTCCGAACTCGTCGATCAGAACAACGAACAGCTCAAACCGACGCTGGACGAGATCAACTCGCTGAACAAGATTCTGGTGAAGAACCGCGACAACCTCGCCAAGGCGCTGCCCGGCCTGGCCAAATATGAACTCACCCAGGGCGAGACGGTTTCCAACGGCGCGTACTACAGCGCGTATGTGCCGAACCTGATGCTGCCGCAGCTGTTCCAGCCGTTCTTCGACTACGCCTTCGGATTCCGGCGCGGCGTGGACGCCGGTCAGCCGCCCGACAATGCCGGACCGCGCGCCGAACTTCCCTTCCCGGTCAACGGGATTCCGCAACCAGGAGACCTGCCACCGCGATGAGTACCGGAAAACCGCTGCGAATCGCGGGCGCCGGGCTGCTGGCCCTGGTGCTGCTCGCGGGTGCTGTGATGCTGGTCGGCAGGACCGTGCTGAAACCGACCACGATCACCGCCTACTTCTCCACCGCCACAGCCATTTACCCCGGCGACGAAGTCCGGGTGTCCGGGGTCAAGGTCGGCACCATCGACCGGATCGAACCGCAGGGCACCCAGGCCAAGCTCACCCTGCGGGTGGACCGCAAGGTCCCGGTTCCCGCCGACGCCAAGGCCGTCATCGTCGCCCCGAACCTGGTGGCCGCCCGGTTCGTCCAGCTGACGCCCGCCTATCACCGCGGCGACGGGCCCACCCTGTCCGACGGCGCGGTGATCCCGCGGGAGCACACCGCGGTCCCGGTCGAGTGGGACGAGGTGAAGACCCAATTGAACCGGCTGGCAAGCGAACTCGGCCCGAAAAGCGGTATCTCGGGTACCTCGGCATCCCGGTTCATCGAAACCGCGGCCAGTGCGATGGACGGCAACGGCGCCAAGCTGCGCGACACCCTGGCGCAGCTGTCCGGGGTGGCCAGGATCTTCGCCGAGGGCAGCGGCAACATCGTCGACATCATCGAGGGCATGCAGACCTTCGTGACCGCACTGCGTGACAGCGATCAGCAGATCGTGGTGTTCGAATCACGGCTGGCGACGCTGACCAGCGTGATCGACGACAGCCGGACCAGCCTGGACGCCGCCCTGAGGGACTTCTCGGGCACCATCGACAAGGTGCGGGACTTCGTCTCGGGTAGTCGCGCCGCGACCGTCGAAGCGGTGGACGGACTGGCGCAGGTGACCCAGACGCTGGCCGATTCCAAGAACGCGATCCGCAACATCTTGCACATCACCCCGAACGCGATCGCCAACACGCTCAACATGTACAACGTCACCAGCGGAACCCCGCTGGGGTCGTTCGCGTTCGCCAACTTCTCCAACCCGGTTCAGGCGATCTGCGCGATGATCGGCGGGATCGGCAACACCACGTCGATCGAGACCGGCAAGCTGTGCACGGCGTATCTCGGGCCGGCCATGCGATTGCTGAACTTCAACGGATTTCCGCTGCCGATCGCCCCGTATCTGACCAAGTCGGGCAGCCCGGACAAACTGATCTACACCGATCCGGCGCTGATGCCGCACAACGAGCATCCGCCGGTACCGGTGGAGCAGGCACCGTCGATCTCGGCCTACACCGGTCTGCACGGAGACGTCCCGCCGCCACCGGGGTGGACGGATCCGTCGCAACCGCGCGGCTCCCTGGTTCCCGACGGCCTGCCCGCCGCAGCGACGCCGCCGCTGCTCCCCGGGGCGCCTCCGCCCAGCCGGATGACCTTCGACGGGATGCTGTTGCCGGACGGCCCGGCGCCGGGACCGCCACTGCCGGGGCCACCGGGACCGCCGCTGCCTGCGGAGGGGACACCATGATCGGGCTGAAAACGCTGCGGCGCACGCTGGCGCTGGCCGGCGTCATCGCCGTCACCGCCACCGGATGTTCGTTCGGCGGGGCCAACTCGATTGCGCTGCCGGGTGTGCAGGGCCGCGGCCACGGGGCGCAGCACTTCACCGTCGAATTGGCCAATGTCGGTACGCTGGAATCCAATTCGCCGGTGCTGCTCTCCGATGTGGTGATCGGCAGCGTCGGCAAGATGACCGTCACCAACTGGCACGCCCGCGTGGACGTCGCGGTGAACCCGGGAGTGGAGGTGCCGGCCAACGCGGTGGCCACCGTGGGCCAGACCAGCCTGCTGGGTTCGATGCATCTGGCGCTCAACCCGCCAGTGGGCCAGGCTCCGTCGGGTCGGCTGGCGTCCGGGGCGACCATCCCGCTGAGCGATTCGTCGACCTATCCGTCGACTGAGCAGACGCTGTCCTCGCTGGCGGTGTTGGTCAACGGCGGTGGGCTGGGCCAGATCGGCGACATCATCCACAACTTCAGCGCCACCATGTCGGGCCGTGAGGGCGACATCCGCGATCTGCTCGAACGTCTCGACCGTTTCACCGCGGCGCTGGACCGGCAGCGAGACAACATCGTCGTCTCCATCGGGGAGATGAACCGGGTGGCCTCCACGTTCGCCGGGCAGCGCGAGACGATCAACACTGCACTGAACAAGATTCCGCCGGCCATCGACGTGCTGATCAAGGAGCGGCCCAAGTTCACCGAGGCGCTGACCAAACTGGGCAAGTTCGGCGATCTGTCTGCCGGTCTGGTCGACGACGCCGGCAGCCACCTGGTCTCGGACCTGATTCACCTGGAACCCGCGCTGGAGTCGCTGGCCGACATCGGCCCGGATCTCAACGCCGCGGTGGCGTACTCTAGCGCGTTCCCCTACGGGCCCAACGCCATCGAGCGTGCTGTGCGGGGTGACTTCCTGAACCTGTTCGCGGTCTTCGACCTCACCAAGCCGCGGCTCAAGCGGTCCCTGTTCGCCGGAACCCAGTGGGGCGACGAAGACACCAGGCTGGTTCCGGCGCCCGGTGATCCGTGGTACCTGAACTACTCCTACGACCCGCTGCAGCAACCCGTCCTGCAGTCATCGGGGGCCAACATCCCACCGGTGGGGCTGCCTGCGGCACCGGGAGGGGGTGGCTGACATGCTCACACGCTTTGTCCGGATGCAGCTGATCCTGTTCACGATCGCCTCGGTGATCGGCGTGGGAGCGATGCTGTTCGGCTACATGCAGGTGCCGACCATGCTCGGGATCGGCCGGGTGACGGTGAAGTTGGACCTGCCCGAGACGGGCGGGCTGTATCGGTTCGCCAACGTCACCTACAACGGCGTGCAGATCGGAACGGTCACCGATGTCGCCCTGACACCGACCGGGGTGCGGGCCACGCTGTCGCTGCAGCGTTCGCCTCGCGTCCCGGCGGATCTGCAGGCCGCGGTGCGCAGTGTGTCGGCGGTCGGGGAGCAGTATGTCGATCTGCTGCCGCGCAGTGACGGCGCGCCGTACCTTCAGAACGGTTCGGTGATCTCGGCGGCGAACACCGAAGTGCCGCAACAGGTCGGGCCGATGCTCGACCAGGTCAGCACGCTGGTCGACAGCATCCCCAAGGACAAGGTCAGTCAGCTGCTCGGCGAGACCTATCAGGCGTTCAACGGTGCGGGCTATGACTTCCAGTCCCTGCTGGACTCGGCGGCGACCATCAGCCACGACGCCAACGGCGTCTCGGGGCGGATGCGCCGACTGATCGACGACGGCGCGCGACTGCTCGATTCCCAGGAGAAGAGCACCGGTGCGATCCGGACCTTCGCGCGCAGCATGGCCGGGATCACCGGTCAGGTGGCCGTCAACGACCCCCAGTTGCGGGCGATCCTGCAGCGCGGGCCCGGCTTCGCCGACGAGGTGTCGGGACTGATGCAGGATCTCAAGCCGACGCTGCCGATCCTGCTGGCGAACCTGAACACCGTCGGGCAGGTGCTGCTGGCCTACAACCCGTCGATCGAGCAGTTGCTGGTGCTGTTGCCCGGGTACGTTGCGGCACAGCAGTCTTTCGGGCTGCCGAAGAACAATGCGACCGGCCTGCCGCAGGGCGACTTCACGCTGACCTTCGGTGACCCCAACCCGTGCACGGTCGGATTCCTGCCCCCGTCGTCATGGCGGTCGCCGGCCGATACCACCACCATCGACACCCCGGACGGGCTGTACTGCAAACTGCCGCAGGATTCGCCGACCTCGGTGCGGGGCGCCCGCAACTTCCCGTGCATCGAGCATCCGGGCAAGCGCGCGCCGACCGTCGAACTCTGCGACGACCCTAGGGGATTCGTCCCGATCGCGATGCGCCAGCACCTCACCGGTCCGGGGCCGTTCGACCCCAACCTGCTCAAGCAAGGCTATCCGGTCGACGACCGGGTGGATTTCCAGGAACGGATCTTCGCTCCCACCGAAGGAACCCCGATGCCGCCGGGCGCCGTGCGCTCCGGCACCCCACCGGATGCGCCCCGGCCGGTGGTGCCCGCGCCGCCGCCCGAGGCGCCGGGCCCGCCGCCGGCTGCCGCGTCACCGTCGGCACCGGGTGTCGCACCGTCGGGCTATGACGGCGGCGGGCCGTCGGTTGCGGTGCTGCCCTATGACCCGAACACCGGCAAGTACATGACCCCCGACGGCCGGTATGAGCAGCAGACCAACCTGGTGACCGGTTCGACTGCCAAGTCCTGGACCGAATTGATGCCGAGCTGAGGGAGGATCTGTCATGCGCATTCGTGAATCATCTTTTGCCGCAGCGGCAGTCGGGCTGGCACTGGGGCTCACGGCCGCACCACCGGCGCAGGCGGGCCTGGGTTTCGAACTCAACGGTCCCTACCGGGTGGTCTCGAACGGCGACTGGGCCAAGACCAACGAGGTCTACATGGACGAGCACACCGTGGTGTCGGTGTGGACTTTCAGCTCCAGTTGCGCCAACGCCCACCAGTGCACCGGTCAGGTGAGCAGTGACCAGGGCTGGACCGCACCGGTGGAGTTCCGCACCTCGCGCTGGATCGTCGACCGATTCCATGAGAACTGGCAGACCTGCCCGGACGGCACCACTTCGTCGGGCCGCCAGCGCTACCAGTTCCAGGGCAGTGACGCCAACGGCCAGTGGGACAAGCTCAACGTCGATCGGTTGGTCGGTTACGACAGGACGATCGGGGTCTCGGGTGCCTGTGGGCGCAACCAGCCCACGGTGATCCAGATGCCGCTGAGTCTGCAGCGGTTGTAGGGATGGGGGAGCGGATGCACAACACGTGGATGCTCGCGACGGCGGTGGGAGTCGCAGTAGCTGCCGGCACCCTGGCGCCGGCAGGTTCGGCGACCGCTGAACCTTTTGTGCCGCAATGCGATGTCCCGGCGTGCACTCCCGGGATCATGCCCAATGTCGTCATGGGTTCGCCGTGCGACAACACCACCTACTACGTCTTCGGGTCCGCTGTCGCCGGGGCGTCGAACCTGCCGGGCCGGCTGGTGTTCTGCGCATCGCCGCGCCGCTACGACCCGCGCTGGTTCCGGTCTCCGGAGATGCACGGCGTCAAGGAGGAGGGCACCAAGTGCGACACCTTCGACGGTGAGGTTGCCCAGGCGCCCGACGGGTTGTTCTTGACCTGCGTTCCTGACGGTGAAACGCTTTGGCGTCGGGGGGATCTGTAGTGGCGCAGTTGGTTTGGCAGATCGAGGGAGCCTGAACAATGTTGCGAACCGCTTTCGGTGCCGGGCTCGCGGCGCTGTCCGTCGCCACGGTGTTGGCGCCGCAGGCAGCGGCGGACATGCCCTATGGCAATTACGACGTCGAGAGCAACCGGTGGACCGACGCCTCGTGGGTGTGGGCGGCCTACCCGTGCGAGACGCCCGGAAAGTTCGACGAGCTGCCGCCCGGTTGCGTGACGATCAGCGCCATAGACAGGCCGCACTTCTTCGGCCGCCAGTATTACGGCGGTACCGCTCGGCTGGTCGACGGCAAGTACTCGTTCGCCACCGACGTCGCTGACGGCCTGCGTTGCCCGGGTGCGATGCTGCCGAGTCATGACGTCTACACCTGGGATGCCAACACACTGGTCGGTGTCGTTGAATCACACTACGAGACAGGATGTTTCAACGGACCGCCAGGAGTGAACACCTGGACGTTCGCGCTGGTGCGGATGTAACGCTGTGCCGATGGCAGCGACCCGCAGCGCCCGGCTCCGCCGCGCTTGCGATCGCTGCTAGACCGGGTCGAACGACGAGATCAGCCACCGGCCGTCGTGCTTCTCCAGGCCGACCTTGACGCTGCTCATCGAGAAGGCGCCGTCCGGATTGGCCTGGCTGACCGTGGTCTGGTTGATGAAGACCAGCACCTCGGCGCGGTTGGGCCCCAGGCTCACGATACCCTTGCGGACCACTGCGGCCACCGTCTGCACGCCCTTCTGCTTGGCCGCCGGGGTGACGACCTTCTCGGTGAAATCGGTGTAGTACGAGAGGAAGTCGCCGGTGAGATGTTGTTGCGCCGCGGCGAAGTCCTTCTCCAGGGTTGGCGGCGAATAGGTCAGCACGGCAACCGCACCGTCGGCGGCCGCCGCCATGGCCGCCTGCTCGGCCTCGACGCCGACCTGTCGGTCGGCCCGGTATATCCCGAAGTAGAGCCAACAGGTCAGGGCAGCGGCGACGGTCAACAGCGCCCCCAGTGCTGCCGCGATCCGGCCACCGTGGGAAACGGGCTCCGCGGCTGTGGGTTCGGTGGCCGCGGTCTCCTCCGGGGCGGCCGTCTCGGCCGGCTCGGCCGGCTCGGCCGGCTCGACGGCCTCGGTGGTCTCGGTGGTCTCTTCGGACTGGCTCATGTGGCGAAGTCCACCTTCGAAACCTTGGCCTGATCGCCGTCGCGGGTCATGTGGATGGTGAGGCGCCAGCTGCGCAGCTCTTCCTTGGCCCCGGCGGCGTTGGTGACCTTGGTGGTGGCGGCGACCAGCACCACCGCCTCATTGGCCGACATCGACTCGATACCGGAGACGGTGGCGGCGGCCTCGGTGATGGCCTTCCCCTCCCGTGCGGCCTTGATGAAGTCGCCGGCGTGGGCCTCGAAGTCCTTGCGGAATTCGCCGGTGGAGTTGTCCAGGATGCGTTTGACGTCGTCTTCGACGGTCTCGTAGTTCAGTGACATCACCGTCACCACACCCTGTCGGGCGGCCGCGGAGTATTCGGCCGCCTGGCGTTCGCGCTGGATGACGGCCCGATGGCCGACGAGCATCAGCACATCGCTGACCAGGAGGCCTCCGACGGCCAGGGCCACCAGGGCCGCCGCCACCACGGGCAGGTGCCGGCCGACCCAGCCGATGTGGAGTCGGCTGCGCCACCCGGCGGGCTCGGCGACTGCGGTCGTGGTTTCGGGAGCGGGTTCGGCGGGTTCGGCGGCGGTGGCCGCCTCAGTCTCCGCGCGGTCCTGCCGCAACTTGAGCAGCTTCGCGCGAGCGCTGGCTGCCTCGGCCGCGGTCGCAGCGGCGTGCGCCTCGGCCTCGGCGAGCGTCACCGCCTCATCCGGTTCACCCGGATCACGCGAACCCATCAAGCCTCCCTACCAGGTCCGAGTCGAGCAGAGTGCACCCTTGGTGCCCGAGTCGGTGGCGACGACGACGTCATCGACGCGCAACTCGCAGACGAACCCGGGGCTGGCAAGCTCCTTGTGGTTGCCCGGCAGCGACACCACCACCATTGCCCAGTCCTGCGGATCGGCGAGTGTGGTGTCGAAGATCCAGGGTTGGTTGGGCCCGACGATGACATCCGCACGTGGACTGTACTGGTACGGGTTGTGGCTGTACTCGCCGAAGTTGGGTGGCTGAACCTCGCGATAGTAGACCGACGCCTGTGCGGTCTGGGTGGCGCTGACGGTGTAGTGCACACGGTGCGCTGCCGGGTCGTCGGCGCCTGCGGGTGCCGACGTCAGCAGGCCGGCGCAGGTCAGGCCAACCAGAGCAGCGGGCACAGCCGGTACCAGGGCTTTCACGGGCCGCTCCACCACCCTCCAAGATCCAGATTCTTAGTCAGCGAGAATAACATTTCCGGCTGCGGCCTGCCCGGCCCGGAAGCCGAACACCATCGCGGGACCGATGGTGCCGCCCGCTCCACCGTAAGCGCGTCCGGTCACTCCCGCCATCGCATTGCCGGCGGCGAACAGGCCGCGGATCGGATGTCCGGTCACATGCAGGACCCGCCCGTCGTCGTCGGTGCGCGGCCCGCCCTTGGTCCCCATCGACCCCACCGACAGCGGCACCGCATAGTAAGGCGCGGTGTCCAACGGGCCCAGGGTGCGGCCGGCCGGGGTGGTGGCCTGGTCGTCGCCCCAGTAGCCGTCGTAGGCGCTGGAGCCGCGGCCGAACTCGGGATCGCAGTCCGCCGCGACGTTGCGGTTCCACGCGGCGACCGTCGATGTCAGTCCGCATCCGTCGATACCGGTCGCCGCGGCCAGGCCGGGCAGATCGGGCGCCTGGGCGAACCAGTCCGGTACCTCGCCCCCGGGCGGGGTGCCGAGGAACCCGAAGCGGCGCAGGTGCTCGGCGTCGAACACGATCCAGGCCGGGTCGTTGACGTAGCCGCCGCGCGGTTCCAGATAGTGGAAGGCGCCGGCCATCGAGTTGTAGTCGCAGGCCTCGTTGACGAACCGCCGGCCGGCCCGATTGACGATGATGCTGCGCGGTCGGGTGCGCTCCAACCGGACGCTGCGACTGCGCTGGTGGCCGTCCATGGTGTCACCGGGAATCCGGACGATCGGAACCCACCACGCCTCACCCATGTTGGCCAGGTCGGCGCCGTGCGCCATCGCCATCCGCAGCGCATCGCCGGTGTTGTTCGGCGGTGATACCGCGCCGCGCATCGGCCCGCGCAGGAATGCCTCCACCAACGTGGGGTCCCATTCGAAGCCGCCGTTGGCCAGGATGACCCCGCGCCGCGCGCGCACCCGCACCGAGCCGGTCTCGCACTCGACGCGCACCCCAGCCACTCCCGGGTGTTCTCCGGACGCCCCGGCGATGAGTTCGACTCCGCGGCAGTTGGTCTGCGGGATGATCCCGGCGTCGAGCACACCGCGCAGCAGCCCGGCGATCAACGCGGTGCCGGCCACACAGACGTCGTGCGAGTCCGTCCCGACGTCGGCGTGCAGCCGGGCCCGGGTCTCGGCGTCGAATCCGACGTTGCTGTAGTCGGCCGGGAACGCGGTGATCCGGTCGGCCCAGGGCCCGAGCCGGGACAGGTCATAGGGCAGCGGGCTCAGCGAGCGCCCACCGGACGGACGCCCGCCCGGCAGTTCCGGCTTGTAGTCCGGGAAGCCGTTGGCGACCTCGAATCGGACGTCGCTGTGCTTCTCGACGAAGTCGACCATCTCTGGCCCGGTGCGAACGAACGTCGTCACCAGTTTGTCGTCCATCGCACCGAAGGACTGGGCTCGCAGGTAGTCCAGGGCGGCGTCGGCGGTCAGCCCGGGGGCCCGATCATGCGCCGGGATCCAGGCGATGCCGCCGGAGACCGCAGTGGTGCCACCGACGGTGCCGGACTTCTCGTAGAGTGCGACCGACGCGCCGCCGATCGCAGCGGTCAGTGCCGCGGTGAGTCCGGCGCCGCCGGTACCCAGCACGACCACGTCGACGGTGTTGTCCCATTCGTGCATGGCGAGCTTCCCTTCCGGCCTCGTTGCGGCACCGAACTAGCTGAGGATCTCCGACAGTCGGGCTGCTGCGGCCAGCGCCGCGTCGCGCCCGCGCAGCACCACGTCCTCGCGGTGCGAGATCAGGTTGATGCAGGTGGCCGGCGCGGGTGGCCGGCGCCGCACCGGCACCGCCAGTCCGTAGACGCCGGGCTCGATCTCGCCATGGGTGACCACCCAACCGCGCTCCCGGGTCTGCCCGACGATCTCGCGTTCCCCGGCGTGTGCGGGCATGCCGGCCGACAGTGCGATCCCGGCGGCCCCACGATCGAGCGGGTGGCGGCTGCCCTCGTGGAACGCCAGCTGATAACCGACCTGGGTGGGCACGATGACGGCGACGGCCACCTGCTGGTCACCCTCGGCCACCAGCAGCGACACCGTGGAGCCGAGTTCGTCGGCCAGCGTGCGCAGGATCGGCAGGCTCAGCTGGCGGACGTTGTTGTCGAACGAGGCGCCTAGGACGGCCAGCGCGGCCGCCGAGCGGTAGCGGCTGTCCTCGCCGCGTGCCACCAGCCGGAAGCTGGTCAGCGTGTTCAGCAGGCGGTAGGCGATGGTGCGGTGCACGCCGACCTGGTCGGCGATCTGCGCGATGGTCAGTCCTTCGGGGGTGGCGGCCACCGCCTGCAGCGCCGCCAGCCCCCTGGCCAGGGTCTGCGAACCCGGTGTGGCATCGGCCGCGGCGTCGGGCTTCAGCGTGGTCATCGGCACTGTCTCCTTGACATCCATCCCGTTGAGAGTGATGCTCTTGAATATAACGTACACATGTGTGCGATAAAAGCACGGATTACTTTCCTAAATCGGAAATGACGTTTCCGTCCATTTCCTCGACCAGGACGAGGTGGCGATGCCGGCCTTCGAGAGCATCTGGAGCGACCTGCAGGGCGTCGCATTCGAGCAGGGCTATCTCGATGCCGCCGGCGTGCGGACCCGCTACCTGCGGGCCGGCGACCCGGCACTGCCGGCACTGGTGCTGCTGCACGGCTCCGGCGGCCACGCCGAGGCCTACGTGCGCAACCTCGCCGCACACGCCGAGCACTTCTGCACCTGGTCGATCGACATGCTCGGCCACGGCTACACCGACAAGCCCGGACACCCGCTGGAGATCTCGCACTACGTCACCCACTTGATGGCGGTGCTGGACACCATCGGCGCCGCCAAGGCGAATATCAGCGGTGAGTCACTGGGCGGTTGGGTGGCGGCGCGGGCCGCCATCGACCACCCGGACCGCGTCGAGCGCCTGGTACTCAACACCGCCGGCGGCTCCCAGGCCGACCCGGAGGTGATGCAGCGGATCATCACGTTGTCGATGGCCGCGGTCGAGAACCCGACCTGGGAGACGGTCCAGGCGCGGATCAAGTGGCTGATGGCGGACAAGTCCAAGGACTACGACGACATCGTGGCGAGCCGGCAGCGGATCTACCGGCTGCCGGGATTCATCGACGCGATGCGCGACATCATGGCGCTGCAGGACCCGCAGATCCGGGCCCGAAACCTGTTGGGGCCGGCTGAATACGGCAGGATCACTGCGCCGACCCTGGTGGTCTGGACCAGTGACGACCCGACGGCCGACGTGCAGGAGGGCAAACGGATCGCGTCGATGATCCCGGGCTCCCGGTTCGAGCTGATGCCCGGCTGCGGCCACTGGCCGCAGTACGAGGACGCGGCGACGTTCAACCGGCTGCACGTGGACTTCCTGCTGGGGCAATAGCGTGACTGCCAGGACAAGCGCACTCAACGACGTCGACGTGTTGGTGGTCGGCGCCGGCCCGGTCGGGCTGACACTCGCCAACATCCTTGGCCTGCAAGGGATCAGTGTGCTGGTGGTCGAGGAACGCGACACCCTCATCGACTATCCACGCGGGGTCGGGCTCGACGACGAGTCATTGCGCACCTTTCAGGCGATCGGCCTGGTGGATGCCGTGCTGCCGCACACCGTGCCGAATCAGATCCTGCGGTTCTACGACGGCAAGCGCAGACTGCTGGCCGAGATGGCCCCCGCCGACGCGTGTTTCGGCTGGCCCAAGCGCAACGGCTTCGTGCAGCCCCTGGTCGACGCCGAACTGCTGCGCGGCCTGGAGCGCTTCGCCCACGTCCAGGTGCACTGGGGACAGGCGATGACGGGCTGCGCCGAGACCCATGAGGGGCTCAGGGTGCAACTGGGGGAGGGCACCGAGGTGCGGGCCCGGTATCTGGTCGGCTGCGACGGCGGGCGCAGCATGACGCGCCGGCTGATGGGGGTGTCCTTCGACGGCACCACCTCGGAAACCCGTTGGCTGGTCATCGATCTGGCCAATGACCCCTTGGGCCATCCCAACAGTGAGGTCGGCGCCGACCCGGCGCGGCCCTATGCCTCGATCTCGATCGCGCACGGCATCCGGCGCTTCGAGTTCATGATTCACGCGAACGAGACCGACGAACAGGCGCAGGACCCGGACTTCGTCGCGGCCATGCTGGCCTCGTTCGTCCCGCACCCCCGCGACGTCGACATCATCCGGCACCGGGTCTACACCCACCACTCGCGGATCGCCGGCGCGTTCCGCCAAGGCCGGATGATGCTGGCCGGTGACGCCGCACACCTGATGCCGGTGTGGCAGGGGCAGGGCTACAACAGCGGTATCCGGGATGCGGCGAACCTGGGCTGGAAGCTGGCCGCAGTGGTACGCGGGCAGGCCGGTGCCCAACTGTTGGACAGCTACGACACCGAACGCCGCAAGCACGCCCGCGCCATGATCGACCTGTCCACGATGGTCGGCCGGGTCATCTCCCCGACCGACCGGCGGGTGGCCGCACTGCGCGACGGCCTGATCCGGGCGGCCTCGGCGGTGCCGACGCTGAAACGATATGTGCTGGAGATGCGGTTCAAACCGATGCCACGTTACGAATCCGGCGCCGTCGTCCACGATCACCCGACCCGCGCCGACGACCCGGCCGGCACCTTGTTCATCCAGCCCCGCGTCGACACCCGCACCGCTCAAGGCGTGCTGCTCGATGACGTGGTCGGCACGGGATTCGCGGTGGTGTGCTGGAACAACGATCCACGCACCCTGCTCGGCGAGGCGGCCTTCGCCCGGTGGAAAGCGTTGGGAGCCGGCTTCATCGCGGCCCGGCCGCAGACCCAACTGCACTGGAGGGCACCCGGTCAGACCGACGACCCCGACATCACGATCGTCGGCGACCGCGCCGGGGAACTGAAGGCCTGGTTCGACCGGCACGCCGAATCGGTGCTGTTCCTGCGGCCCGACCGGTGCATCGCCGCGGCGTGCATCGCCCAACGGGCCGGCGAGACCAGCGCCCGGCTCTTTGACGTGCTGGCCCTGACCGCCCAAGGAGGTGATCACGCCGATGCCACTGGCCCTGTGCTGCATGTCCCACAGTCCACTGCTGAATCTGCCGGGACCGCCCCATGATCTGATGGCTGACGTCGAGGCCGCGATCGCCGACGCCCGCAAGTTCGTCGCCGCCTTCGATCCTGATCTGGTGGTGGTGTTCGCCCCGGACCACTACAACGGGTTCTTCTATCGGCTGATGCCGCCGTTCTGCATCGGCACCGCCGCACGCGGTGTCGGTGACTACGGCACCCACGACGGAGCGCTGAATGTGCCCGCGCAGCTGGCAACCGCGTGCGCGTCGGCAGTGCTCGATCACGGTGTCGATGTCGCGGTTTCGGCGTGCATGGACGTCGACCACGGCACCGTGCAGCCGTTGGAGCGACTGTTCTTCGACGCCACCGCCCGGCCGGTGATCCCGATCTTCGTCAACGCCGTCGGCGCCCCGCTGGGCCCGCTGCGCCGCGCCCGGGAACTCGGCGCGGCGGTCGGCGCCTTCCTGGCCGGCCTGGACCAGCGGGTCCTGGTGGTGGGATCCGGTGGCCTGTCGCATGATCCGCCGCTGCCCACCCTGGCGACCGCCACCGAGCAGGTGCGCGAGCGGATCGTGCACGGCGCCCCGATGAGCCCCGAACAGCGCGCCGCCCGCCAGGACGCGGTGATCACCGCCGCGCGTGACTTCGCCGCGGGTCGCAGCACGATCGCCGCGCTGAACCCCGACTTCGACCAGCGGTTCCTGGACATCGTCGACAACGGGTCGCTGGCCGACTTCGACGACTGGACCAATGCGTACATCACCGACGCCGGCGGCAACTCCGCGCATGAGATCCGCACCTGGGTAGCCGCTTTCGCCGCGCTGGCCGCAGCCGGCGAATACCGGACCGACAACCGCTACTACCGCGCCGCACCGGAGCTGATCGCCGGCTTCGCCACCCGCACCGCACTGCCGGTGGAGCAGCGATGACGGCGCCCGGCGAACACGTGGTCGACGTGCTGGTGATCGGCTCCGGCGGCGGCGGTATGACTGCCGCGCTCACCGCGCACGCCCGCGGGCTGGACACCCTGCTGATCGAGAAGGCGGCGCACTTCGGCGGATCCACCGCGCTGTCCGGGGGCGGCATCTGGGTGCCCGGCGCGCCGGCGCAACTCCGCGAGGGCTACCGCCCCGACCCCGAGGAGGTGGTCGGCTACCTGCGCACAATCACCGACGGCCTGGTCAGTGAGGCCAGGCTGCGTCAGTACGTGGATTCTGCGCCGCGCATGATGGAGTTCCTGGAGCAGACCAGCGACTGGTTCGAGTTCGTCTGGAAACCCGGCTACGCCGACTACTATCCGGAGCTGCCGGGCGGATCGGCGCTGGGCAGCACGATCAACGTGCCGGCGATGGATCTGCGCGACCTGGGCGAAGAAGAGCAGCACCTGCTGGCGCCGCTGGCCCTGGCGCCCAAGGGAATCTGGCTGGGGCCGAAAGACTTGCGGCTGTTCTACCAGGTCCGGCAGAACTGGCGGGGCAAGGCCGTACTGGTCAAGCTGCTGTGGCGGATGATGCGCGCCAGGGTCTTCGGCGAGCGGATGGCCGCGATCGGCCAGTCGCTGGCGGCCCGGATGCGGCTGGCCATGAAGCAGCAGGGCATCCCGCTGTGGCTCGACACCCCGATGACCGAGCTGATCACCGACGACTCGGGCGCGGTCATTGGCGCGACGGTGCTCCGCAACGGTGTGGCACAACGCATCTCGGCGCGCAGCGGGGTCATCCTGGCCACCGGCGGGTTCGACCACGACCTGGCCTGGCGCCGCGAACATCTGCCGGTGCTGGAGCACGACTGGAGTTTCGGCAATCCGCTGGCCGACGGCGACGGCATCCGGGCCGGGATGCGGGCCGGTGCGGACACCGACCTGCTGGACGAGGCCTGGTGGTTCCCCGCGCTGTGCTGGCCCGACGGCCGGTTGCAATTCATGCTCAACGAACGCATGATGCCGTCGCAGTTCATCGTCAACGGGGCCGGACAGCGGTTCGTCAACGAGGCGGCGCCCTACATGGACTTCGCGCACGCGATGATCGACGGCCAGCGATCCGGCGTCGAGCACATCCCGTGCTGGCTCATCACCGACCAGCGGTCGTTCAACCGTTACGTGGTGGCCGGACACCTGCCGATCCCGAAGATCCCGGGCGCCCCGGTGCCCACCGGCCGCCGGGTTCCGCAGGCCTGGCTGGACTCCGGGGTGGTCAGGACCGGATCGTCGTTCGACGAATTGGCCGGCGAGATCGGCGTTCCCGCGGACGCGTTGCGCCGCACCGCACAACGCTTCGACGAGTTGGCTCGCGCCGGCCACGATGACGACTTCAACCGCGGCGACAGCGTCTACGACAACTACTACGGCGATCCCACCCTGCCCAATCCGAACCTGTATCCGCTGGGCAAGCCGCCGTACTACGCGTTCCGGATCATCCTCGGCGACCTGGGCACCTCCGGTGGCCTGCGTACCGACGAGTTCGCTCGCGCACTGCGCGCCGACGGCACCGTGATCGACGGCCTGTACGCCGTCGGCAACGCCTCGGCCGCGGTGATGGGACGCAGTTACGCCGGCGCCGGCGCCACCATCGGCCCGGCGATGACCTTCGGCTACGTCGCTGCCGGGCACATCGCCGACCGCCACAACGTCAAACCCTCTCAGTCCTCAACCAATCTCCCAGGAGGTAACCCGTGAAGATCTCACTGTTCTACGAATTCGCGCTGCCCCGGCCATGGACCGACGACGACGAGCACAAGCTGTTCCAGGACGGCCTCGACGAGGTGGAGGCCGCCGACAAGGCCGGGTTCTCCACGGTGTGGCTGACCGAGCATCACTTCCTGGAGGAGTACTGCCACGCCACCGCACCCGAGATCTTCCTGGCCGCTGCGAGCCAGCGCACCAAGGACATTCGGCTCGGCTTCGGCATCATGCACCTTCCGCCGGTGGTCAACCATCCGGCCCGGGTGGCCGAGCGGATCGCCACCTTGGACCTGCTGTCGAACGGGCGGGTCGAGTTCGGCACTGGGGAGGGCTCCTCGATCGCCGAGCTCGGCGGATTCGGCATCGACCCCGCCGACAAGCGCAGCCAGTGGGAGGAGGCGCTGGAGGTGTCGATCCGCTGCATGACCGAGACGCCCTTCACCGGATTCGAAGGCCGACACGTACAGATGCCCGCCCGCAACGTTGTCCCCAAGCCGTTGCAGCGTCCGCACCCGCCGGTCTGGGTGGCCTGCACTCGGCCCGCGTCCATCCAGATGGCTGCCGAGAAGTGCATTGGGGCACTGAGTTTCGCCTACACCGGTCCGGGCCCGCTGGCCGAACGTGTCAACGGCTATTACAAGCAACTCGAAGAGATCGGTGTCCCGGCCACGCCCCAGATGAACCCGAACATCCTGGCGATCGGCGGCGACCTGTCGATGATGGTGGCCCCCACCGAGAAACAGGCGCTTGACCGGCTCGGGGTGGGCGGCGGCTTCTTCTCCTTCGGGATCATGCACTACTACATGACCGGCCAACACACCCCCGGCCGCACCGGGGTGTGGGAGCGCTACCTGCAAGAGGTCGACAAGGACCCGACGCTGGCCTACGGTCCCGGCCGCGGTGCGATCGGAACCCCGGCTATGGTGCGAGAATTCCTGCGTGGCTACGAGGAGAGCGGCGTCGACGAGCTCATCCTGCTGCTCAACCCGCGCAGCCACGAGGCGACCATGGAGGCCATCGAACTGATGGGCACCCAGGTGTTGCCGGAATTCATCGAACGCGACGAGAAGGCCGTCGCCGAGAAGAACAAGCGGCTGGCGCCGGTGCTGGAGAAGCTGGAGGCCCGCCGGCCCAAGTCGACGGCGCCCGCCTTCGACGAGGACTACTCCTTCGGCGGGCTGCCCACCGGGCGGGACAAGTTCACCGCCACCGAGATCCCCGAAGCCATGGCCGAGATCAACGAGGGTCGGGTGCAGGCCGCGCAGCGCGCCAAGGAAGAGCGGGAACGCGGCGGGCAATGACAGCGCCCGCCGGGTTGTGGCGCTACGACGGTCGGCGGACCGTGGTCACCGGTTGCGCGTCGGGCATCGGCGCTGCGCTGGTGTCCCAACTGCGTGAGCTCGGGGCGCACGTCACCGGCCTGGATCGGGCCGAACCCGGCTGCGACGCCGACGAATTCCTCCCGCTGGATCTGGCCGACTCGGATTCGATCGACGCGGCGGTCGCCGCGATCCCGGCGCCGGTTGACGCGCTGTTCAACGTTGCCGGGGTGTCGTCGGGAATCGGAGATCCCGAACGGGTGGTGGCGATCAACTTCCTGGGCACCCGCCGGCTCACCGAGGCACTGCTGCCGGCGATGCCGGCCGGATCGGCGATCACAGGCGTCTCGTCGCTGGCCGCCGCGGCCTACTTGGACAACGCGCAGGTCACCGACGGGCTTTTGCGCACCGAGGACATGGCGAGCGGATTACAGTGGTGCCGAGCGCATCCCGAGGCGCTGTCCGACGGTGGCTACCGACTGTCCAAGGAGGCGATCATCCTCTACGGCATGATCAACGCCGGCCGGCTGGCGGCGCGCGGAATCCGGATCAACGCCACCGCACCGGGCGTCACCGAGACCCCGATCCTGGATCAGTTGCGCAGCAGCTACGGCCAGAGCTTTCTCGACGACATCCCCAAGCCGCTGGGACGGGTGGCCAGCCCGGCCGAACAGGCCGCCCCGCTGGTGTTCCTGGGCAGCGCGGCGGCGGGCTACATCACCGGCCAGGTGCTCTGGGTCGACGGCGGCAACATCGCCGGCCGGACCGCAGCCATGTTGCCGGGCGGGACGCACTGATGGCGGGCCTGACCGAGTTCCGCCGGGTCGGTGAGGAAGTACGCAACTGGGGCCGCTGGGGCGCCGACGACGAACTGGGCACCTTGAACCTCATCACGCCCGAGAAGGTCGCCGCGGCCGCCGGTCTGGTGCGTCGTGGCAAGGTCTTCCCACTCGGGGTGGACTTCGGCTCGTCGGGACCGCAGGGGGCATTCCAGTTCCGGCACAACCCGATTCACACCATGACCGTCGACGGCGGTGACGCCGACACCCTGGCCCGGTACGGCCCGCAGTGGGCCCGTAACGTCGTCGCGCAGCAACTCAGCGACTACTTCGTGGACAACCCGTTCCGGTTCAACGACGACATGATCGTCATGCCGCTGCAGGCCGCCACCCAATGGGATGCCCTGTCGCACGTCTACTACGACGATCAGCTCTACAACGGGTTCCCGGCCAGCTCGGTCACCAGCTTCGGCGCCTTCCACTGCGGCATCGACAAGGTCGACGGCAAGGGCATCACCTCTCGCGGCGTGCTGCTCGACGTGGTGGCTCACCGCGGCGCCGGCACCTTCCTGGAGCTGGGCACCCCGATCACCCGCGACGAGCTCGACGAGGTGGCCCGCGCGCAGCAGGTCGCGATCGAACCCGGTGACATCGTGCTGGTCCGAACCGGTTGGTGGGGAAGGTTTCGCCAGACCGGTGACGGCTCCGAGCCCGGCGCAGGACTGGACTGGCGGTGCGCGAGCTGGCTGCACGAGCATCAGGTGGCCGCGGTGGCCGCCGACAACCTGATGGTCGAGGACCCGGTGTCTGGTGTCGAGGGCACCTTCCTGCCGATGCACATGCTGTGCCTTCGGGACATGGGAATGATGCTCGGGGAGTACTGGGATCTCGAAGCGCTGGCGGCGGACTGCGCCAACGATGGTGTGTACGAATTCCAGCTGGTGGCACCACCGTTGCGGGTGACCGGCGGGGTCGGATCACCGGTGAACCCGATTGCCATCAAATAGGACGGGGCAGCAATGAGATTCGTGTTCGTGCACGGCGGATTCCACGCCTCCTGGTGCTGGAGCCGCACCATCGCGGAGCTGGAGAAGCTCGGCCACGGCGGCATCGCCATCGACCTGCCCGGCCACGGTTCCCGCCTGGACGAGGAGTCCACCCTGGTCAACCGACGCGAGGCCGTCGCCTCGGTGCTGCAGGCCGGCGACGTCCTGGTGGGGCATTCCGGCGGTGGTTTCGATGCCACCCTGGGCGCGGACAGCGCGCCGGAGTTGGTGGGCCACATCGTCTATCTGGCCGCGGCCCTGCCGCGGGAGGGCTACAGCTACACCGACGCGATGACGATGGGCAGCGAGGGCGCGGAGTTCTTCGACACCGCCGCCGCCGACATGCTGTCGCATCTGCACTTCGCCGACGACGGGACGATGACGTTCGCCAGCATGGAGGGTGCGCGGCAGTACTTCTACCACGACTGCGACGACGAGACGCTGCGGTGGGCCTTCGAGCGACTCGGACCGGAACGCTTCGGGGACACCACCGTCGCGCCGGTCTCGGTGCCGAACTTTTGGGCGGCCGATATTCCGCGCAGCTTCATTCGCTGCGAACAGGACCGCGCCTACCCGCGCTGGCTCGCCGACGTGGTGTGCAGCCGGCTCGGCGTCGAACCGCTGAGGATCGACGCCTCCCACTCGCCGTTTCTGAGCCGGCCCGCCGAACTGGCCGAACTGCTGGTGCACGCCACCACGACTCGCCCGACCGGTCCGTTGAACCCGAACTGAGGAGCCCACAGTGCAGCGCAAAACCGTCACGGTCGACGGGCTGAGCACGTCCTACCTGGAAGCCGGCGATCCGGGCGCCCCCGCGGTGGTGCTGTTGCACGGCGGGGAGTTCGGGGCGGGTGCAGAAGTCGGCTGGGAGCGCACCATTGCGGCACTGGCGCAGCATCATCGCGTGCTGGCGCCGGACCTGCTCGGCTTCGGGGAGTCGGCGAAGGTCATCGACTTCAACGACGGGCGGGGCATGCGCATTCGCCACGTCGCAGCGTTCTGCGCCGCGCTCGGCGTGCAATCCGCTGATTTCGTGGGCAATTCGATGGGGGCCATCATGCTGCTGGTCGACACCACCTCGGAGGCGCCGCTGCTGCCGGTGCGGCGGATGGTGGCGATCTGCGGCGGCGGTGAGATCCAGGCGAACGAGCACATGGCCGCGCTCTACGACTACGACGCCACCGTCCCGGCGATGCGCCGGATCGTCACCGCGCTGTTCAGTGACCCGGCCTATCCCGCAGACGAGGACTACGTGCAGCGGCGCTACGACTCGAGCACCGCACCGGGAGCCTGGGAGGCGGTGGCGGCGGCTCGCTTCCGCCGCCCCGGCGCCGACGCCCCGCCGCCGGCCTCGAGCAGCCGTGCCTACGAACGCATCTCGGTGCCGACGCTGGTGATCGAAGGTGCCGCCGACAAGCTGCTGCCGCCGGGCTGGTCGAAGCAGATCGCCGACCAGATCTCCGGGGCTCGGGCCGTCGTCGTCGACGACGCCGGGCACTGCCCGCAGATCGAGCAGGCCGAGCAGGTCAACAGCTTACTGCTGGAGTTTCTAGCCTGAGCCCGGCGGATTGGTGAACCAGACGTTCTCCTCGCGCAGATTGCGGCTGCGCCAGCCGTCGCCCGTGCGGACCAGTTCGTGGTGGTAGTAGCCGCCGCAGTAGCTCATCTCGGTCATGCCAGGCAGCTGCATCGGGTTGTAGAACATCGCCCGCACCGTCGCGGAATCATCGGTGTAGGAGAGGATCTCGATGTTCGTGATGTAGTGCATGGACATCGGGATGGCGACAAAACCCGTGGCGAGCCAGTCGGCGACCTCGTCGCGGCTGCCGCGGATCGCGCCAGCCGAGGTGTAGTCGATCACCGCGTCGTCGGTGAACACCGAGCGGTACAGCGCCCAGTCCTTGCCGTCGACGGCGCGGGCATAGCGATACAGCAGGGCGGAGATCTCCAGTTGGTCCTCGGCCGGCGCCGACCTGCTCACCCGGGCATTCCGATCGTCTTGATGTGCAGATATTCGGTGAAACCCTGCGCCCCGTTGCGGTATCCGAGGCCGCTCTGCCCGGTGCCCCCGAACGGGCTGTCGATGCCGAAATGGCTCTTGCCGTTGATGCTGACATTGCCGGTGCGCATCCGGGTCGCCACCGCCACGGCCCGATCCACGTCGGCGCTGCTGACCTCACCGGACAGACCGTAGATGGAGTTGTTGGCGATCGCGACCGCTTCGTCGTCGGTGTCGTAGGGAGTCACGGTCAGTACCGGGCCGAAGATCTCCTCCTGCGCGATCTGACTGTCGGGGTCGACGTCGGCGAGCAGAGTCGGTTGCACGTAGTAGCCGGTGGGCAGATGTTCGGGGACCCCGCCGCCGGTGACCAGGCGGGCACCCGAATCCAGGCCGGAGGCGATGAGCCCCAGCACCTTGCGCCGCTGCGTCGCGCTGATCTGCGGGCCCTGCATGTTGCCCGGGGTCCAGGGATCGCCCATCGGGAAGTTCTCCATCGATGCCTTCAGTATTGCCAGGCCTTCGTCGTAGCGGCCGCGCGGCAACAGGATCCGCGACGGAAGAACACAACTCTGCCCCGACATCACACACGCCATCATCGCGGCCAAAGGCAACGCCGCATTGAAGTCGGCGTCATCGAGCACGATGTGCGCCGACTTGCCGCCGAGCTCCAGCAGGGTCTTCTTCACGGTGGCGGCGCCGGCGGCCAGGATGGCCCGGCCGGTGGCCGTGGAGCCGGTGAACGTGATCATGTCGACGCGCGGGTCGGCCGACAGTGCCGCACCGACCTCGTTGGCGTTCGAGGTCACGACGTTGAACACTCCGGCCGGGATGTCGGTCTGCTCGGCGACGATCCGGCCCAGCTCGCTGCCCGACCACGGCGTGAGCTGCGCCGGTTTGAGTACGACGGTGTTGCCGGCCAGCAGGGCCGGAACGGTCTCGGCGATGTTGAGGTACAGCGGCACATTCCACGGGGTGATCGCACCGACCACCCCGATCGGCTCGTAGTGCAGCTTGCGGCGCGCCGGGCCCAGCGGGGTGTCGTGCAGCCCGGTATCGACCAGGTACTCGAAGGCGCGGGCGTGCTCGGCCCAGTGCTTCACCTCGGCGATCGGACTCTCGATCTGGCTGCCGGTGACGGTGGTCGGGCAACCCACCTCGGTGATCAGGATCCGGCGCAGCCGCTCCTTGTCCGCCTCCAGTGCGGCGTGCAGCTGCATCAGGCAGTGCACCCGGAAATCCAGATCGCGGGCCCAGTCGCCGGTGTCGAACGCACGCCGGGCCGCGCCGACCGCGCGCTCCATGTCGTCGACCGTGCCGTCGGCAGCGCTGCCGACGACCTGCTCGCTGGCGGGATGCTCGACGTCGAACGTCGCTTTGCCATCGGCCTCGATCAGCTCACCATCGACGAGCATGCGGGGCGTGCCGGCCAGGACACCCGAATCATCTTGCACCGCAGTCATAACAGGTCCTTTCTTCTGCGGGGTAACGCTACTCTACTAACGTAGAGCGGTGGAAGAGCCGATTCCGGCAACGATGCCCGAGATGAACGCGTCCAGTTCCGCCGCGCTCCGGATCCGGCGATCACCGCCGGCAAAGGCGTGCATCAGGCCGCTGATGAACGTCATCACTACGTAGGCCTGCCGGTCCGCCACCGCCGGGTCCGGCTTCTTCTTCGCCGACTGCAGTCGCAGCACCGCGTCCCTGATCAGCGCGTGGAACCGCTCGCTGTAGCCACGAAGCGCCTGGTCGAGCAGCGGGTCCCGAACGGCCTGGCGGGCGAGTTCGAGGCGGGCTTTGGTGCGCACCAGCCTGGTTCCGGTCGCCGTGCGCATCACCAGGGTCGCCAGGCCGGACGGTTCGTCCGCGGTGACCGGCGGCGACTGTGACCGGATCGCGGCGGTCAGGTCCTTGAGGTCCAGTTCGGAGACCCGGACCGCAACGGCCTGCAGCAGCGCCGATCGGGTGCGGAAGTAGAACGATGTGGTCCCATCCGGGACGCCGGCCTTGCGATCCACCTTGAGGTGGCTGAGCCCTTTCACGCCGTCATCGGCGAGCAGTCGGATGGCGGCGTCGCAGAGTTCGCGCCGGCGCTG
The DNA here is from genome assembly GCF_020181635.2 of Mycobacterium zoologicum. Classification (NCBI taxonomy): domain Bacteria; kingdom Bacillati; phylum Actinomycetota; class Actinomycetes; order Mycobacteriales; family Mycobacteriaceae; genus Mycobacterium; species Mycobacterium zoologicum. The sequence goes on from NZ_JAYJJS010000003.1 coordinate 169,720, forward strand.
ATCTGGATTGGGCTTTCGTCGCATGATCTTGCCGATCCTACCCACAATGACTCTATTGTTGTAGAGTCGGATCGCTATGAAGCTGGTATTCAATCTTCCCCATATGTTGCGACTGAAGGCGATGATGCAGCCGTGGGAGGCACAAGTCACCGGAGCCGACCAGACCCGGATGGCCGAGTGTGCCGACGCCTGGGGCTACGACATGATCGCGGTTCCCGAGCATTTCGTGATCCCCACCGAGCATGTCGAACTGTCGGGGCCGCACTACTTTCAGTCGACCGTCGCCCAGGCCTACCTCGCCGGCGCGACCGAGCGGATCATGCTCAATTCGTGTATCACCGTGCTACCACTGCACCAGCCGATCGTGCTGGCCAAGGCGCTGGCCACCGCCGACTGGCTCAGTGGCGGCCGGATGATGGTCACCTTCGGAGTCGGGTGGCTGCAGCGTGAGTTCGAAGTTCTGGGCGTGCCTTTCACCGAGCGCGGCCGGATCGCCGACGAGTATCTGGCGGCCATCATCGAACTGTGGACCAGCGAGTCGCCGCGGTTCCAGGGGCGCTATATCTCCTTCGATGAGGTGGCGTTCGAGCCGAAGCCGGTGCAGCGGCCCCATCTTCCGATCTGGATCGGCGGCGACGCGGATGCCGCGCTGCGACGTGCGGCAAGGTTCGCTTCGGGATGGTGGAGTTTTCTCACCCCGCCGGAGCGGATCGCCGAGCGGGTGGACTTCATCAAATCCCAGCCGGAATACGACGGGCGCGCCTTCGACGTCGTGCACGGTATGGCGACCACCAGGGTCGGGGAGGGGCACGTCGCCCGCGACGACCCGAATGCCCGTTCCGGGATGAGCGGCCAGGAGATCGTCGACCGACTGAACTGGCTCGCCGAACAGGGCGTGACGGTCAGTGCCGTGCCACTGCCCGCCGTGCGGAACGTGGACGAGTACCTCGACTACGCCCAGTGGGTGATAGAGGAGATCAAACCGAAGGTCCTATAGCCGCTGCGAGTCGTAGCTGGGGGATAGGTCGGTGCCACCGCACTGGGCTCGGACTCGTTATTGACAAGTCGCAAAGGTGATTTCACGAAAGGAATGCAACATGCAGATCAACGGGACCTCCGCGATCGTCGTCGGCGGTGCCGGCGGCCTGGGCGAGGCAACCGTCCGCCGACTGCACGGCGCAGGGGCCAAGGTCGTCATCGCCGATATGGCTGACGACAAGGGCAAAGCGCTGGCGTCAGAACTCGGAGGAGTCCGCTACGTGAAAACGGACGCCACCAGTGAACAGAGTGTCCTGGCCGCCATCGCCGAGGCGGAATCGCTGGGGCCGCTGCGTATCTCGGTCGACACCCACGGTGGATCGGCCAGCGGAGGGCGTCTGATCGGCAAGGACGGCAGCCCGCTGGACCTCGACGGATACGTCACGACGCTGAAGTTCTACCTCACCGCGGTGTTCAACATCATGCGCCTGACGGCGGCTGCCATCGCTCGGACCGAGCCGCTCGAGGAAGGTGGGCGAGGAGTAATCATCAACACGGCATCCATCGCAGGGATCGAAGGCATGATCGGTCAGGTCCCCTACGCGGCCGCCAAGGGGGGAGTGATCGGTATGACGCTGCCGGCCGCCCGCGACCTTTCGCCGTTCGGCATCCGGGTCGTCACCATTGCGCCGGGCACCATCAATACCCCGGCGTACGGCCAATCCGCTGACCAGTTGGAGGCATTCTGGGGTCCGCAGGTGCCGTTCCCCAAGCGGATGGGCCGCTCTACCGAGTACGCCCAGTTGGCACTGTCGATCATCGAGAACGACTACCTCAACGGGGAGGTCATCCGACTCGACGGTGCGCTGCGCTTCCCGCCCAAGTAGGGAATCCGGAGCGCGGGCCCCAACACACCCTCGCCAACCTTTTTCCGCAACAAATCTGATCGCTCTCAGCCGAGTTACAGCGGCGCGACGATATTGGCGACCACCATGCGCAGGAACGGCCGGAAGACGGCCTGATCGTCGAGCAGACTGTTCAGCGTGACGCCGTCATTGGCCGCCAGCACGACGCGCGCCAGCTCCAGCGCGGGCATGGCGAGCGTGCCACCGAGTCGCGCGGCCCCCTTGCTGATGTAGTCGGCCAGCGCATGGGCGGTCTCTTCGCGTTGGGCCGCGACCCGTTCGCGGGCATCGGGATTGCGTAGCAGAAAAAGAGTGAACTCGTAGCCGAGGACGGCGCGGTCGGGACCTTCTTTGGTGATGAGTTGGTTCCAGCGGTCGGCGAGTTCATCGGTGTTGAGGTCGTCGATGCGGTGGAAGGTGGAGATGACGTCCGCGAAGCCGTCCAGAAACTGCTGACGCTGCCGTTCGACCACCGCGAGGAACAGTTCAGCTTTGCTTCCGAAGTGCGAGTAGATGGCACCGCGGGTGTAGCCGGCCGCGTCCGCGATGTCTTCCAATGCCGCGGCGTCGAACCCCCGGCGGGCGAACACTTCCTCGGCGGCGTCTAGCAGCAGGCTCCGGGTGTGCTCGAGGCGTCGTTCCTTTGTCCAGCGTTCGGCCATCTGTCGATCCTTCCATGGGCGACCGTGAGCGGCCGGAGCTTCGTGGTTCGGAACATTTCGGCGGCAGCCACCTCTGTTTCCAGGCCGGCGGCACGCAGGGCGTAGGACTTGAACGCGCGCGCTCCCGCGCTGAGCCGATGCCGAAACCCGTGCCCCACGGGCTCGAACAGCCCGCAGACGTAGGACCTCACATACGGTTCCTGGTCGGGATCGCCCGAGGCTGCACTGATCGTCAGCATTGGTCCTGTCAAACCGGTTGGTCTGGGATGGGATTCGTGGGAATCGACCGTCGCGCCGAGGATCTTCAGCGCGTGACCGGCTGACCGGTCGGGAAGCAGCACCACGACGTCCCACCCATCGAGGGCGCGGTCGCAGATCAGGCCGCCGGCCCAGAGCACCGCCTCTGCCGGATCCCCCGCCCAGACCTCCAACCGTGACCGCACCGTGTGCAACCTCCCGTGATCTCGTTTGTGAGCCAGGACACTAATAACCACTCTTGTATCGAATATACAGAGATGTATAGTCGTGATGCCAGTCACAAGCAAGGAGGCTCTCTCATGCAGACAACGCTCCCGGGCAATTGGGTCGACAACGCCACGACGCTCGACGACATCGGCCCCGACCGCTACCGGATGCAGATTCCGACCGAGCGCTACACCACCACCGAATTCGCTGCAGTGGAACGCGATTCGATCTGGATGAAGACCTGGCAGGTGGCCGGGCGCGTCGACGAACTCGCCAAGTCCGGGGACTGGAAGCAGTACCGGATCCTGGACCAGTCGTTCATCGTGGTGCGCGGCAAGGACGACAAGATCCGCGGTTTTGTCAATGCCTGCCGGCACCGCGGCAACCTGCTGTGCCCGGAGGCGCGCGGAAACACCAAGCGCAACTTCCTGTGCAACTACCACCTGTGGTCCTACGACCTGCAGGGCAAGCTCACCGGCATGCTGCGGGAGGACCTGGCCGGCCCGATCGACAAGGACACCCACGGGCTGATCGAGGTCCCGGTCGACACCTTCGCCGGATTCATCTTCCTCAACCCCGACCCGCAGGCCGCCCCGCTGGCCGAGTTCATCGGCGATGAGATCGCCGACATGCTCGCTCCCTACCACCTCGACGAGATGACCACGGTGATGGACGTGACCGAGCGCATCGAATGCAACTGGAAGGTCGTCATGGACGCCTTCCAGGAGGGCTACCACATCAACGGCATCCACCCGCAACTGCTGCGCGTCATCAACATCGACCCGGCCACCACGCGCTACCGGTTCTTCGATCAGCACAGCGTCGCCGTCGCCCCGTTCGACATGGTCGGCGCCACCGCCGAACAGCAGGTCGAGGGAACCATGGCGCTGCCCGACACCTTCCCGTCGACAGTCGCGGTGCTGCCGCGGTTCCAAGAGCTGGTGGCGGGGTACGAGGCCGCCGACGGTTCATTGGCCTTCCCAGAAGGGGTGACCGCCCGCACGCTGTTACAGAAGGCGACCCGGGACACGTTGAGCGGCATGGGGCTTGACGTCAGCGGACTGACCGACGCGCAGATGAGCGACAGCCACGGCTGGGTGCTGTTCCCCAACTTCTTCATGACGATCCGCGCCGGCGAGTGCCACATCATCATGGCGCTGCCCGATCCCGACGGCGATCCGCATCGGTGCGTCTGGCACGTCGCCAGCTACATGTATCTGCCCGAAGAGCACAAAGCGGCGTTCACCGTCGAACCGCTGGTCGTCGATGAGCCCGGCAGCTACAAGTATTTCGAAGCCCTGCAGCAGGACTACGACCAGATGCCGCGCCAGCAGGTCGGCCTGCGCAACAGCATGCTCACCTACATGGCACTGGTGAAGGAGGAAGTCGTGATCGCGCACTTCCACTCGGTCGTCGACAAGTGCCTCGCGGCACTCACGAAATCCTGAAAGCTCCCAACGGAAGGCGAACATGAACACCGAAGAACGCATCGAACACCACCGCCGGATGGCCGAGGCCTACCGCAACGCCTATCTGCACCAAGGGGTTCAGGACGGCGAGACCTATGAGGCGTGGGCCTTCGCCGACGACGGCGTGTACGTCTCGCCGTACTTCACCGGCGATCAGGTCTTCTTGCTCAAGGAATTTCCCACCGACACCGCACAGGCCGCGACGATGGAGGCCAAGGCGTACTCGCTGACCTTCCCCGACTGGAAGCCCGCGAGCTTCAACTACTGGCCGGCCGACAACGGATTCGTGATGAAGACCCGGTGGCAGGGCACCACCAAAGACGGCACGACGATGGGCTTCTACTCCTACAGCTTCGTCGAAACCAACGAGCACGGCGAGGTGGCGCGGTGGGAGACCCACGTCAACGACGAGTACAGCCCGTTTTTGGAGGTGGCGATCGGCGTCAGCGGGCCGTTCCACGGCACCAGCGAATACGTCGACGCACTGCACCGCTGTCTGGACCGGGCGGGAGTGTCGTCGTGATGACGGATGTCGACGCGATCATCGATGCCTACACCGGACGACCGCACACCGTGCTGCGCTACACCCAGACGGTCAAACGGCTGGCGGACGCCGCCAAGCAACCGGGTTTCACCACCGACTCCTGGGCCCCGTTGGCGGCACTGGTCGACACCGGCGCATTTGAGCGCGTCGGCAACTTCAAAGAGGTCATGACCTGGCCGGAATACCTCGGATTCATGTCCAGCTGGGCCCCATCGGCGCAGTGGGAGGCGTCGTTCAGGCGGATCAGTGAGGTCGACGGTGTGGTCTTCCTGGAACTCGAGGAGCGCAGCCAGGTAGGCGACTTCTCATCGGTGGTGAACTCCCTGTCGGTCTATGAGTTCAACGACGACGGGAAGATCCGGCACATCGACCTGTATCTGCAGATGGCACTGCCGAACATGAACATGCTGGAAAGCTATGACGGAGTGGAGATCTCCGGATGACCGTGGACACCGACCGGGTCGACGTCGACGCGGTCGACTTCTTCACCGACAACACCCTGCTGCACGATCCGTACGCCTACCTCGCGCAGTTGCGCGGCGAATGCCCACTGCGCCGCGAGCCGCACCACGGCGTGGTGATGGTGACCGGCTACGACGAAGGCGTCGCCATCTACAACGACCACCAGCGCTTCTCGGCGTGCGTGTCGGTGACCGGGCCGTTCCCCGGCTTCCCGGTTCCGGTGCAGGGGGACTTGGCAGGGGGAGACGTCTCATCGCTGATCGAAAAGCACCGGGACGAGCTGCCGTTCAGCGATCAGCTGCCCACCTTCGATCCACCCAAGCACACCGCGCACCGGGAACTGCTCGCCCGGATGATCACGCCCAAGCGGCTCAAGGAGAACACCGAATTCATCTGGCGGCTGGCCGATCAGCAGTACGACGAGGTGTTGACCGGCGGAGCGTGTGAATTCATCAACGATTTCGCCAACCCGTTCGCCATGCTGGTGATCGCGGACCTGCTCGGTGTCCCCGATTCCGATCACGACGAGTTCCGCGCGGCGCTGCTGCGGGGCGCAACCGGAACCATCGGGAGCAGTTCCGGTGATGCGATGACGCATACGCCGCTGGAGTACCTGTACGGCAAATTCACCGGGTACATCTCCGACCGGCGAGCCGACCCGCGAGGTGACGTGCTGACCGGCGTAGCCGCGGCGACGTTTCCCGACGGCAGTACGCCCGAGGTGATCGACGCGGTCCGGGTGGCGGCAAACCTGTTCGCCGCCGGCCAGGAGACCACGGTACGACTGCTGTCGACGGCGGTCATGATCATCGCCGAAGATCAAGCGCTGCAACGCAAGTTGCGGGACGACCGTGATCTGCTGCCGCGGTTCGTCGAGGAGTGCCTGCGCTATGAGAGCCCGGTGCGCGGCGACTTCCGGATGGCGAAGGTGCCGGTCACCGTCGGTGGCGTCGATCTTCCCGCCGGCACGATCGTCATGCTGGTCAACGCGGCGATGAACCGTGATCCGCGCAGATTCGCCGCCCCCGACGTCTTCGACGCCGAGCGCGCCAACGCCCGTCACCACGTCGCCTTCGGCCGAGGTGTGCACAGCTGCCCGGGCGCCCCGCTGGCCCGCACCGAGGCGGTCGTCAGCCTGGAGAGGCTCTTGGACCGCACCTCGCAGATCTGGATCGACGAAGAGGTGCACGGCCCGCCGGGGCAGCGCCGCTACCGGTACCTGCCGACGTTCATCCTGCGCGGACTGACCAGGCTGCACATTCGGTTCACGCCCTGAGAGTGTCCGACTCGGCAGGGCCGGGAGCCAGGATCGGCGTCACTTCCGACCGACCGCGCAACACTTCGGAGCTGTGCGAGACCCATTGCCGGCGTTCGGCTTCGTCGGCGCGGTCGGTGGCGGCGGCCGAACTCAGCACCCGCTGATCGGCGGACTTGGCCAGGTCGGCCAACCGCGCGGCCTCGTTGACGGCGTCGCCGATCACGGTGTACTCGTAGCGGTTCTCGGCGCCGATGTTGCCGGCGAACACCGAACCGGCCGAGACGCCGATACCGAAGTCGACCTCCGGCAGGTCGCGTAACCGGATCGCCAGGGCGCGTGCGGTCGCCAGCGCCGCCGATGCCGCACCGCGACTGCGCAGCGGCACCCCGAACACCGCCAGGGCCGCGTCGCCCTGGAATTTGTTGATCAGCCCGCCGCGCTCGTCGACCGCGCCCACCACGATCCGGAAGAAGCCGTTGAGCACGTCGGCGACCTCCTGCGGTGGCCGGCTGGTGGTCAGCCGGGTGGAATCGGCGAGATCGACGAACAGGATCGCGGCTTCGGTCACCTCGCCGGAGAACGCGGCACCGTCCTGCACGGCGCGGCGGGCCACGTCGGTGCCGACGTAGCGCCCGAACAGATCGTTGAGCCGGTCGCGTTCCTGCAGCCCGGTCACCATCCGGTTGAATCCGCTTTGCAGACGGCCGATCTCGGAGCGCTCGTAGACGTCGACCAGCGTGCCGATCTGGCCGTGCTCGATCTCGGCCATCGCGTCGACGACTTCGCGGATCGGGTCGGCGATCGAGCGGGACACCAGTGCCATGCCACGCCACCCCAGCATCACCGCGACCAGCGACAGCACCAGCACCGGTAGCTCCACCGATGCGGTGGTAGGGATGAGCCACCCGTTGGACCGGAACACGATCAGGGCGGCGATCACCAGGCTGGGCAGTCCGCTGGACAGCAACCACATGTTGATCAGCCGGGACAGCACCCCGGGTGCGGTCAGGTAACCGTCGAAGCCGCGGGTGGCGGCGGCGATGATCGGGCGAATCGTGCGCTGGCTGAACAACACTCCGGTTCCGGTCGCGGCCGCACCTCCCAGGACGATGGACAGCGCAGCGGCCAGCGCGATACCGGCGCCGCCGCGTTCGATCAGGGCGAAGGCCAGCCCGCCGGTCGCCCAGGCCGCACCCAGCAGCAGGGACTGGTCCCGGATGATGTTGAGCGCGCCCAGGCGCTGGGCCGGGGTGGGCACGTCGCCGCGGACGAACCATCGCAGTGATCGGGAGATCAGCACGAGGCCGCCGGCCAGGACACCCAGCGTGGACAGCAGTGACAGCACTACCGCCGTGGTCACATAGCTCGTGGAGAAGTACGGGCTGTCGGGAGTGTGGCCGTGCAGTGTGATCACTACGATCAGCACCTCGGCGACGCTGAGCAGATGCGCCAGCGCGAGGCTGCCCGCGTAGTGAAGCGAAGTCCGCGCGAGGGTGCTCCGCGCCGGGTCGGCCGGTCTGCTCACATGACGACGGTAACGGGATCTCGTGGTCAACAGGTTAAATCAAGCACTTGACTTAACAAAGACGACACCGATTAACTCTCCTGATGGCCAATGAACTCGCGGGAAAAGTAGCCGTCGTCACCGGAGGCGCATCGGGACTCGGTCGGCGGATCGCCGAACGCTTCGTGGCCGAGGGGGCCCGGGTGGTGATCGCCGACCTGGCAAGCGAGCGCGGCGCCGAACTGGCCAACGGGCTCGGCGACGGAGCTGTTTTCGTGCCGGCGGATGTGTCCGATCCCGACCAGGTCGGCGCTGTGGTGGCGCGTGCGGTCGGCGACTTCGGCGGCCTGGACGTCATGGTCAACAACGCCGGGGTGTCGGGCACCATGCACAACCGCTTCCTCGACGACGACCTCGCCGACTTCCACAAGATCATGGCGGTCAATGTGCTCGCGGTGATGGCCGGCACCCGAGACGCCGCTCGGCACATGGCCTCTCACGGCGGTGGATGTGTCATCAACCTGACCTCGATCGGCGGTATCCAGGCCGGCGGCGGGGTGATGACCTATCGCGCATCCAAGGCTGCCGTCATCCAATTCACCAAGTCCGCGGCCATTGAATTGGCGCACTACGACATCCGGGTCAATGCCATCGCGCCGGGCAACATTCCGACACCCTTCGTGGCGTCATCGGCCGCGGCGAACCTGGATCCGGACGAGGTCACCCGTTACGAAGCGGCGATCCGCGAGACGATGCGCGCCGATCGCCCGCTGAAGCGCGAGGGCACCCCCGACGACGTCGCCGAGGCGGCGCTGTACCTGGCCGGGGAGCGGTCGCGCTACGTGACCGGGGTGGTGCTGCCGGTGGACGGCGGGACCGTGGCGGGCAAGGCCATCCGGCGCCGGCGGCCCGAAGGCCAACCGAATTAAATCAATCGCTTGACTTAATTGATGATCCGCGATTGACTGACGGTCGTGACCACCGCTGACAAGGCCGTGCGCGCTGAGCGGGCCAACAGCACCCGCGAGGCGATCCTGGCCGCCGCCGAGCGACTGTTCGCCGAGCACGGGGTGTTCGCCGTCTCCAACCGCCAGGTCAGCGAGGCCGCCGGTCAGGGCAACAACGCCGCCGTCGGCTATCACTTCGGCACCAAGACCGACCTGGTCCGCGAGATCGAACGCAGCCACCGTGCTCCCGTCGAACTGCTGCGCGAGCAGATGGTCGCGGTCACCGGCGACTCGGCCGACCTGCGTGACTGGGTGTCATGTCTGGTCCGGCCGCTCACCGATCACCTTGTCGCGCTGGGAAACCCGACCTGGTATGCACGATTCGCCGCGCAGGTGATGGCCGATCCCGCCTACCACGAGATCGTCGTCAAGGACGCGCTCAGTTCGCCCTCGCTGGTACAGGTCATCGACGGCATCAACCGCTGCCTGCCGGACCTGCCGGCCCCGGTCCGTCAGGCCCGCAACGTGATGGCCCGCAACCTGTTGATGCACACCTGTGCCGACTGGGAACGCACCCTGGCCGGGGGCGGCAAGCCGAAGACGAGTTGGCATGAGGCGAGTTCCAACCTGATCGACGCGATCGTCGGGTTGTGGCGCGCCCCCGTCACGGGAGGTTCGCAATGAAAGTCACCGCCGACCAGAACATCTGCGCGTCATCCGGACAGTGCGCCGCGATCGCGCCGCGCGTGTTCGACCAGCGCGACGAGGACGGCGTCGTCGTCCTGCTCGATGAGAACCCGCCCGAAGAACTGGCCGACGCCGTTCGTCAGGCGGTCGCAGTCTGTCCGTCCGGAGCCATCAAGATCGTTGAGGAGTAAAGCGTGACCGACGCAACCACCATCGCGGCCACCGCGACACCGGAGTACCCCATGACCCGCGACGGCCGGTGCCCGTTCGCGCCGCCGCCGCAGACCATGGCGCTGGCCGCGCAGGCGCCGCTGAGCCGGGTGCGGATCTGGGACGGCAGCACGCCGTGGCTGATCACCGGTTACGACGCCGTCCGCACGCTGTTCTCCGACCCGCGGGTCAGCGTGGACGACCACCAGCCCGGGTTCCCGCACTGGAACGAGATGATGCGTGCCAGCGTCGACCACCGACCCAAGTCGGTGTTCACCACCGACGGCGCCGAGCACATCCGGTACCGCCGGATCCTGTCGCCGTCGCTGACCATGAAGCGGGTCGACGCGCTGACCCCGGTCGCGCAACGCATCACCGACGAGCACATCGACGCGATCCTGGCCGGGCCGCAGCCCGCCGACCTGATCGAGGGATTCGCGCTGCCGATCCCGTCGCTGGTGATCAGCGAACTGCTCGGCGTCCCTTACGAGGACCACGAGTTCTTCCAGCAGCACGCCACCATGGGCGTGGACCGCAACGCCACCTCCGACGACCTCGCCGAGGGTGCGACCGAACTGTCCAAGTACCTGGTCCGGTTGCTTGAGGCCCGCATGGCCGAACCGGCCGAGGACATGGTCACCGACCTGGGTAAGCGGGTGAAAGACGGTGACCTGTCGGTGCGCGAGGCCACCCAGCTGGGCACCGGAATGCTGATCGCCGGCCACGAGACGACCGCGAACATGATCGGCCTGGGCATCGTGGCGCTGCTGGGCGAGCCTGACAAGATCGCCGAGCGCACCGCGGTCTTCCGCGGCGACGACGACGCCGCGATCGCCAACGCGGTCGAGGAACTGCTGCGCTACCTGTCGATCATCCACACCGGTCAGCGCCGGGTTGCGTTGGAGGACATCGAGATCGGCGGTGAGACCATCCGCGCCGGCGACGGCATCATCATCGACCTGGCGCCGGCCAACTGGGACGGCACGGTCTTCCCCGAGCCCGAGGTGCTCGACCTGACGCGACCGGCCCGCCAGCACATGGCGTTCGGCTTCGGCCCGCACCAGTGCGTCGGCCAGCAGCTGGCCCGCGCCGAGATGGTGATCGCCTTCCGCACCCTGTTCCGCCGCATCCCGACCCTTCGGCTCGCGGTCGGGGTCGACGAGATCCCGTTCAAGAACGACCGCCTCGCCTACGGCGTCTACGAACTCCCCGTCACCTGGTAACCCGCCCGATTGGAGTGGATTGACATGTCCAGCACAACAACTTTCTATCCCCCCGGCGGATACGGGGCACCCAAAGACCGGCATGGTCAGGCCGGGGCCGGCTTGAGCGACGTCGGGCTGCCGGCAGGTACCGAGGTGTTCTCCGCCGACAACCACATCTCGATAGCCGACGACATCTTCTTCGAACGGTTCCCCGAGGACCTCAAGGACAAGGCGCCCCGGATCTGGTACGAGGACGGCGCCTACATGGTCGGCCGCAAGGGACAGTCGTTCCTGCCGGGTGACTTCTCGGCGGTGCTCATGCAGTACGACGACCTGGCCGGTGCGGCCAGCAGCAACATCGAGGCCCGCATCGCCGAGCTGGCCTCCGACGGCGTCGACAGGGAACTGGCGTTTCCCAACGCGGTACTGGCACTGTTTCATTTCCCCGACAAGGACCTGCGGGAGCGGGTGTTCCGCATCTACAACGAGTACATGGCCGAACTGCAGGAGCGCTCCAACGGGCACTTCTACGGGGTCGGCCTGATCAACTGGTGGGATCCCGCCGGTACCCGGCGCACGCTGGACGAGCTGAAGTCCTTGGGGCTCAAGACTTTCCTGCTGCCGCTGAACCCCGGCAAGGACGACGAAGGCAACATCATCGACTTCGGCGCCCGGGTGATGGATCCGGTGTGGGACGAGATCGAACAGGCCGGCCTGCCGATCACCCACCACATCGGTGAGACCCCGCCCAAGACGCCATGCGAGGTCAACAGCGTCGTGGTGGGCATGATGGTCAATGTCGACTCGTTCCGCGAGCAGTTCGCCAAGTACATCTTCTCCGGCATCCTCGACCGCCACCCCGGATTGCGGGTCGGCTGGTTCGAAGGCGGGATCGCCTGGGTGCCCACCGCTTTGCAGGACGCCGAGCACCTGCTGGCGTCGTATCAGCACATGTTCAGCCACCAGTTGCAGCACGACATCCGGTACTACTGGGACACCCACATGAGTGCGTCGTTCATGGTCGACCCGCTCGGCCTGCGGCTGATCGACCAGATCGGGGTGGATCACGTCATGTGGTCGTCGGACTACCCGCACAACGAGAGCACCTTCGGCTATTCGGAGAAGTCGCTGGCCAATGTCGTGGCGGCCCTGGGACCGCAGGACGCGGCGAAGGTGGTCGGCGGCAACATCACCGGTTTCCTGGGGTTGTGATGACCGCACCGACATCGGCCACCGCAACCATCGGGGGCATCGAGATACCCGAGGTCCCCGACCGGGCCCGGCTGCGCCGGGAGACCGGCGCGCGACTGCGGGCGGCGATGGCCGACCGCGGCGTCGACGCGCTGATCCTGCTGGGCAACAACGCCGTCACCTACGCCACCGGCACCAGTTGGCGGCTCGGCGACGCCGGACTGTCCCACGTGGAGCGGCCGGTGGCCGTCGTGCTGGCCGCCGACGAGTGGCCGCACCTGTTCCTGCCGTTCCGGGAGGGTGCGTCCGGCGAGTCCGACCTGCCGGCCGATCACGTACACGGCCCGGTCTACCTCGAATTCGACGAAGGGGTGGAGCATTTCGCCCGGGTGCTCGCCGAGCTGATCCCCGGCAACGCGGTGATCGGCATCGACGAATGCACCGGGGCGATGCGGCGCGCCTCCGGCCGGCTCTTCCCGGGCGGGCGGCCGGTGGACGCGTCCCAGGTCGTCAGCGCCGCCAAGATGATCAAGACCGTCGACGAGCTGGCCTGCATCCGCACCGCCTGCCGGATCACCGACGAGGCCATGGTCGACGTGCAGGCGGCACTGGCGCCCGGTATCCGCCAGATCGACCTGTCGGCCCAATTCCTGCGGCACGCCTTCGAATTGGGGGCCAGCGCCAGCATGCTGGAGCCGATCTGGCAGGTCATGCCCGACACCCGTGAATCCGGGGTGTGGACCACCCATGGGGATCTGGCACTGCCGTTGCTCTCCACCGAACGCGAACTGCGCGCCGGTGATGTGCTGTGGACCGACGTCTCGATCACCTACGGGGGGTACTGCTCGGACTTCGGCCGCACCTGGGTGGTGGGGGCCGACCCGACTGCCCGCCAGCAGGCCCAGTTCGCCAAATGGCGGGAGATCCTCGACGCCGTGCGCGGCGTGCTGCGAGCCGGAGTGACCTCCGGCGACCTGGCCCGGGCGGCGATCGCGGCCAACGGTAATGGAACCCGGCCCTGGCTGCCGCACTTCTACCTCGGCCACGGCATCGGGGTGAACGCCGCCGAGATGCCGATGATCGGAACCGATCTGGGCGACGAGTTCGACAACAACTTCGCCTTCGAACCCGGGATGGTGCTGGTGCTCGAGCCGGTGGTGTGGGAGGACGGCACCGGCGGCTACCGCGGCGAAGAGGTCGTCGTCGTCACCGAGGAAGGCTGGATCGCGTTGACCGACTACCCGTATACGCCCTACGGGGAAGGATCATGACGATGACTGCCGAGGTACTGCCGGACTCCGTCGCGCTGCGTGGCGGGCGGCGCGAGCGCGCGCTGGCACAGATGGAAGCCCACGACCTGGATGTGCTGGTGCTGGGACGGCAGGCCAATATCCGCTACATCACCGGGGCGCCGCAGCTCTGGGTGGCCGGCACCCGCCCGTTCGGGCCCTCCTGCGTGCTGGTGCGCGCCACCCGGGCGATCCACCTGCTCAGCACCTGGGATGAGGGTGTGCCCGAAGACATTCCGCACGAGAATCTCTACGGCATCTCCTGGAACCCCACCAACACCATCGCGAACCTGGCGCGTATCGACGGTGCGGCCACTGCCCGGCGGGTGGGCACCGACGCGATGTCACCGCTGTTCGCCCAGCTGCTGCCGATGGCCTTCCCGAAGGCGGAGCTGGTGGACGGGGAACTGGCGATGCGCGCCGCGCGCCGCATCAAGACACCCGACGAGGTAGCCGCACTGCGGACCTCGGTGCAGGTCGCCGAGTCGGCGATGGCGGTCGCGGTCAACGCATTGGCGCCCGGGGTCAGCGAGCAGACGCTGACCGGCGTGCTGCTGGAGGCGATGACCGCCGGCGGCTACAGCACCCCGGCCACCCAGGACGTGGCCTGGGTGACGTCGCGGGAACACCCGTGGCGCCGGGTGGCCGGCAGCGGCGGGGTGCAGACCGGGGACCTGGTGGCGTTCTCTGCCGGCGTGCTGGCCTGCGGCTACGTCGGCGAGGTGGGCCGGACCTATCCCGCCGGGCCGGTGACCGCCGCAACCGAAGCCCTCTATGGGCGCTGGGATGTGTTGTGGGGCAACCTTGCCCGTCGGCTGCATCCGGGGGCGGCCGGCAGCGAACTGCTGGACGCGTACACCGCCTCGGCTGAGCCGTTGCCGCCGGTGCCGGTGGCACACGGGCTGGGGCTGGGGTTCGATCCGCCGGTGGTGTCGGCGCAGCTTCCGGCCACCGCCGCCGCCGAGCAGCTCGAGCCGGGGATGGTGCTGGCCGTCACCGGATACGTGTTCGAGCCCGGCGTCGGTGCGGTGTTCGGCCGTGAGGCGGTGCTGATCACCGAGGACGGTCACGAGGTGCTGTCGTCGAGTCCGCTTCGGCCGGAAGGGAACTGAGATGGGCGAATCCGCGCGGCCGACTCCCGAGGAGATCATCCTCTACCACAAGGACCCGGCCACCAAGATCGCGACCATCACCTTCGACCGGCCGGAGTACCTGAACGCGCCGACCTCCGCCGCGCGGCTTCGCTACGCCGACCTGGTGCGCGGCGCCAGTGTCGACAACGACGTCAAAGTGGTGGTCATCCGCGGCGTCGGAGAGAATCTGGGTAGCGGCGCCGACCTTCCCGAGTTCATGGAGGGCGTCGAGAACCCGGAGCTGCGGCTGGCCGAGCTCAAGCTGGAGGGCGCCCTGGGCGAAGACGTCAACTATCCGCCCAAGGGCACCTTCCGCAATGGCGCCACCATCAGCGCCTGGTACGCCAATGTCCAAGCCGGCAACCGGCCGCTGCAGGAACTCAAGAAGATCAGCATCGTCGAGGCCAAGGGCTACTGCTACGGCTGGCACTTCTACCAGGCCGCCGACGCCGACCTGGTGATCTCCAGCGATGACGCGCTGTTCGGGCATCCGTCGTTCCGCTACTACGGCTGGGGCCCGCGGATGTGGACCTGGGTGCAGATGATGGGGCTGCGCAAGTTCTCCGAAATGGTGTTCACCGGAAGGCCTTTCACCGCCGCGGACATGGATAAGTGCAACTTTCTCAACAAGGTGGTGCCCCGCGACCAGCTCGAAGACGAAGTCGCCAAATACGCCCTGGCCTGCGCCCGCAACCGGCCGGTGGACACGGTGTTCATGCAGAAGATGTTCTTCGAGGTCTACAAGCAGCACCAGGGTGAGTACATGGGCAGCCTGCTGTCGGCGTTCTTCGAATCGATGGGCTCCGGGGTCGCCCCCGACACCGATGACCTGATGCTCGACGAGGCCATCGAATCCGGGCTGTCCGGCGCGGTCAAGGATAACGACGCCAAGTTCCCCCCGGATTTTCGGCTGAGCAAGTCCAGTCGCAGCAAGGACAGCTAGCCGGTGTCACCGCTGGACGGTTTCACCGTCGTCGATCTGTCCACCGGAATCGCGGGCGCCTACTGCACCAGGCTGCTGTCCGACGGCGGTGCGCACGTCATCAAAGTCGAGCCGCCGCAGGGTGATCCGTTGCGGTCGTGGTCGGCTTCCGGGGCGGGCAGCGGGGGTGCGTTGTTCAGCTTCCTGGCCGGCGGCAAACACAGCGTCATCGGCGACCCCGAGCTCGTCGACAAACTGCTGGCCGGTGCCGACGCGGTGGTGTGGTCACGCGGGTCGGCCGAACAGCATGCCCCCGATCAGATTCGCCGCGACCACCCGCACCTGATCGTCACCGCCATCACCCCGTTCGGGCTGGACGGGCCGTGGTCCGACCGCGCCGCCACCGAGTTCACCCTGCAGGCCTGGTCCGGCGGGGTCTTCGGGATCGGCCGCGGATCGCCCGATCTGCCACCGGCATTCGTCGGCGGACAGGTCGGCGAATACCTTGCCGGGGCCTATGCCAGTGCGATGACGCTGGCATGTTGGTACGCCCGCGGCGACGGCGGCGCGGGTGAGCTGCTGGATCTGTCGATGCTTGAGACCGCGATCCTCGGCCTGACGTATTTCCCGGTCACCTATTTCGAGATGCTTCACCGGCCCTGGCGCGACGCCCGCAAGCTCACCGTCCCCGGAATCGCCTCGGCCAAAGACGGCCTCGTCGACGTCGGCTGCGGCACCGCCCAGCAGTGGTTCGATCTGTGCGCGATGACCGGGCATCCGGAGTGGATCGACGAGGACTCGCCGCTGTCGATCACCGAGCAGGCCAACGAGAAGGCCGAGCAGATCTACGCCTGGGTCAAAGAGCAGACGGTGCAGGAGGTCCGCGAACTGGCCACCGCGTTCCGCATCCCGAACGCCCCGGTGGCCAACGGCGCCAACGTCACCGGACTCGACCATTTCGTGGCACGCAAGTCGTTCGTGGCCAACCCCGATGGCTTCACCCAACCCGCCCGGCCCTACCGGCTGGAACCCGCCGAACTCCGGGCGCCACAGCCCGCGCCGCGTCTTGGCGAGCACACCGAGCACTACCGGTCCTCGGTGATTTCGGCGCGATCGAGCCCGCTCAGCGACGAAAACCGCGCCGAGATCCTGCCGTTCGCCGGTCTGCGGGTGCTGGACCTGACCACCTTCTGGGCCGGGCCGAGCTGCACGCACCCGCTGGCGATGCTCGGCGCCGACGTCATCCACGTGGAATCTGCCCGCCGGCCGGACGGAACCCGGCTGATCGCCGGCATCCCGGTCAGCGAACCGCAGTGGTGGGAACGCTCACCGATCTTCTCGGCGCTCAACACCAACAAGAAGGGCCTCACCGTCGACCTGCAGCGCGAGGCCGGCCGGGACGTGCTGCGGAAGCTGATCGCGACCGCCGACGTGATCGTGGAGAACTTCACCCCCCGGGTCCTGGAACAGATCGGGCTGGGCTTCGACACCGTCCGGGACCTGCAACCCGCGGCAATCATGGTGCGGATGCCCGGCTTCGGCCTGGACGGCCCGTGGCGGGACAACCCGGCGTTCGCCTATGTCATCGAGGCCGCATCCGGGGTCAGCTGGCTGACCGGATTCCCGGAACGCAACCCCTATGAGCCGTACTCGGTGGGTGACCCCAACGCGGGCGTGCACGCGCTCAACGCGGTGCTGCTCGCGCTGGAACATCGCCGCCGCATCGGCCGGGGCATGCTGGTGGAAGCGGCGATGGTCGACGCCGCACTCAACATCGCCGCCGAGCAGGTGATCGAATACTCCGCCTACGGTGCGTTGCTGCAACGCGACGGCAACCGCGGACCGACCGCCGCCCCGCAAAACCTTTATCGCACTGCCGATATCGACGAGTTCGGCCGTCTGGACAGCTGGGTGGCCATCGCGATCGCCACCGACGAGCAATGGACCGCACTCGGCGAGGCGTTGGGCCGCCCGGACTGGGCCGGCGACCCGGGCCTTACCACCCACGCCGGGCGCCGCAGGCACCACGACCTCATCGACGCCCGACTGGGGGATTGGTGTGCCGAACGCAGTGGCGACGAGATCGTCGAACTGCTCTGGCCCTTAGACATCCCGGTCGCCAAGGCGATGCAGCCGCACCGCCAGGCCGAGTTGGCCCAGTTGCAGTACCGCGGCTTCTTCGAGGTAGTCGACCACCCGGTCAATCCGGCGGTACGGCACAGCACGCTGCCCGCGCGGCCTACGCAGGGGCCCAAGCGGTTCCACCGCCGGCCCGCCCCGCTGCTCGGCGAGCACAATCAGGAGCTGCTGCGCGAAGTCGGCTTCTCGGATGCGGAGATCGAGGAGCTGGCCGCGACCGGTGTGATCGGCCGGCGGCCGGCCTGAGCCGGAGCCGGAGCCGACGAAACTCGCGACGCCTCTGGGACCCCGCTTGCCGCCTCCTGCTATGCGGTCGCATGGGGAAATGCCAGTACTTAGGTGTTTAGTCGGACGGCCGGCTCCAACAGGCGACGATGATTCAGAAGTGTCTCGGGTATTGCCGTCGGAAATGTACCGGGAGGTCCGGGCAGGTAAGCGGCTGACCACCGACACCAGCCGTCTGAATGATGCTGTCCGGAATCGATGCGGACGCGTTGGACGAAGTCGCCCGCGTCGGCCGCAATGAGCCGAATCTGAGACGTGATCCGATCGATGACGTGCTCTGCTGCCAGGTCGGACGCCAGCACGACTTCGAAAGACTTCCAGCACTCCAGCATGGGCATTAGCGGATAGCCCTGGTCATATCGCCGGACATGGCACTCAGTTGCGGGCCCCAGGTAGACCAGCCGTGGTCACCGCTGACTGGGAAGTCGAAGTGGCCGTTGCTCCCGCTGACGCCCCGGTATTGGGCGTAGAACATCTTGTTGGTGCTCTGTGCGAGGTCCGCGACGCCCAACATCGCGGCTGGGTTGCTGGCAGTCAAGGTTTGCGGGCTGAAGACCCACAGCCGGGTGTTGTTCTGCGCCAGTAATGCAGCGTGGGCGTAGGGGTCATGCCACTTCCACCGACCCAGCTGGGGCATTCCCCACATGTCGTCGGAGTTCACCCCGCCGAAATTTGACAAGCCGTTGTTTATCGCGCCGCTCATCGCGGTTTCGGATGGATAGAGGAAACCTGACATCGATCCCGCGTAGCGGAACCGTTCGGGGTGGAACGCGGCTAAGGCCACCGCTGCGTATCCCCCCTGTGAGGCGCCGACAACGGCGTGACCGCCGGGTGCCAGTCCCTTGTTGGCTGCCAACCAGTCCGGCAGCTCGCTGGACAGAAATGTGTTCCACTGCTTGCTGCCGTCCCGCTCCCAGTCGGCGTACATGCTGTAGGCACCGCCGGCGGGGGCGGCTACCGAGACCCCTTTGCCGGCAAGTGTGTTCATCGCATTGCCCGCAGTGACCCAGTTGCTAACGTCGGGGCTCGCATCGAACGCGTCGAGCAGGTACACCGTATGAGGACCGCCGGGCAAGAAGGCTACCGGTATGTCGCGGCCCATCGCCGCCGACGGCACCATCAAGGTCTCGTGGGAGGCATGAGCGGTGCCGCCGGCACCGACGACCGTTGTAGCGCTTATCAATCCCAGCGTCAGCACCGCGGAAAGTAGCGGTTGCAAAAGATTCAGCAGATTCCGCATTCCCGACTCCTTCGTGTGCCCGGGTAGTTCATTCCGGGCATCCCTGGTTGATCCACTGTTCGATCACATCGATGGACTCGGCCGGCACTGGTGGAAGATAAGATGGCATGCGGGGTGTGACCGCACCTTTGATGCGTTCTGGAAGATCAGAACCGAACGGTGGCTCACCTTTCAGTGACAACACCAAATTGGAGCGTGCCCCATCGCCCGGGGACACAAGCATCCGTCCACCGACCTTCATGGCTACGAATTGGTCCCGGGTGACGTCGCGCCAAAAGGGTCCATGCGAGGCGACATCGGCGTCGGGGCCGCCGACTGACTCATCCAGGATCTTGACCACATCTTCAAAGTTCATGCCGCCAGGTGTTCCTAACTCGTAAGGGGTTGCAGGGGACTGAGCGAATTGTCGCGGGCGTTGGGTGCCAGACCCGGCCGCAGAGCGTGTGGGCCCGACTCTTTGGCCAGCATCACTCCGACAATGCGTCGTGCCCTCAGAGAAGCCAGGTCAGCTTGGAACTCAACCCCACCGCGCCATCCGTCGTACCCGGAATGATGAGCCGCCATCTCCAGAACAGCCGTGTCGCGTTCGGCGACTTGGGCGAGGAATGACCTTAGCCGGATGGTCGCCTCGTGGCGATCCGTTGAGTAGTTCCGAGACGATTGCATGAACACGTGAGTGGTGCAAGCAGTCTCAGGTGTTATCGCATGGGTCCGGGTAGTGGTGTACTCCTTGCCGGCGGAGGTCTCGACATCCCAATACTGGCGGTGCATCGCGGGCGAGACGAATGTGCCACTCTCACGGTGTTTGTACATGCGGTCTTGGTCGAGTCCCGTGGCGTCTGCTTGCCAGTCGGTGAGGGAGGCTTCGGGCATGATACGGGTGTAACTTACGGTGGTTTCGGATATTTCGATATCGCCAAACGCCGGCATACTCCCGATTTCCTTGGGAATGTCGTTTGCGTGCACGACGGTGGCATAACTGAAGTCCAGGTAGTGCTCGTGGACCATCATGTAGTTGGCGTTCACCCGCCAGGAATCTGCGAACGTGGTCCATCCGGCGTCGTTGACCCAGACCGCGTTGGGCGGTTGGCTGCTGGCCGCGGCGGCCGGCGATCCCGTCCAGATCCAGACGAACGGTGGTTCCTCAATGACCGGGAACACCGGTACGGTCATCCCGAATGGGACGTTGGGCTGGGACGGGATGTGTACGCACGCACCATCGGTGGCATAGGTGCATCCGTGATAGCCACACACCAACCGGTCTCCCTCGATACGGCTGTGCGACAACGGGAATGCCCGGTGTGCGCAGCGGTTCTGGAACGCCGTGACCACGCCACTTGCGCCGCGCCACAAAACGATATCTTCGTCGAGTAGTCGTCGTCCCAGTGGCGAGTCGGTGATTTCATCGGTGGTCGCCGCTACGTACCAGCAATTCCTCGGGTAGTTGCTCACAGGTCCAGCACCAGCTTCTCGGTACGTGACCGGGATACGCATGTCATGATGACTTCGCCCGATGCCTGCTCAGCTTCGCTGAGTACTGAGTCGCGGTGATCGACGGCACCTTCAAGAACCCGGGCCTGGCAGGTTCCGCAGATTCCTTCGTAGCAGGCGGAAAGCGTGGGAACACCGTTTGCTTCAAGGACTTCCAGGATCGACTGGTTTGCCTCCACTTGCAAGGTGACCCCCGACCGCTGGCACACCACCTCGAAACTTTCCAGCGCCTCACCGGATTGCTCGACAGGCGGTGCCTTGGCTGCGAATCGTTCGATGTGCAGCGCACCGGCCGGCCAGTGGGCACAGTGCTGTTCGACCGCCGCCAACAGCGGCTCCGGCCCACAGCAATACACCAGGGCGTCGCGTGGGGGATCCTTCAGTAGCGTCTCCAGATCGAGGAGCCCGCATTCATCCTGCGGCCACACCGTGACTCGTTCGGGATGGCGGTCGACCAACTCTTCCGCGAACGCCATGGATGCTCGGGTCCGTCCGCCATACAGCAGGGTCCACTCGGTGCCCGCGCGCTCTGCGGACTGGATCATCGTCAAGATCGGGGTGATACCGATGCCTCCGGCGATAAACCGGTAGCTCGCTGTCTCGACAAGGGGAAAATTGTTGCGTGGGCCACGCACCTGGACGGTGCTGCCCTCGCTGAGGTTCTCGTGGACGTAGCGTGAACCACCGCGGCTGTTGGGGTCGAGCAGCACCCCCACTCGCCACGTGGCAGGATTATGCGGATCGCCGCACAGCGAGTATTGCCGGGTCAGTCCGTCAACCAGAATGAGATCGATGTGCGCACCAGGCTCCCAGCGCGGCAGATCCTGCCCCCCAGGAGCACCCAGGTCCAAGACCACCACGCCATCGGCGGGCGTAGTGCGTCGTTGCACGACCAGTTCGGCCGTGAATTCACGGACGCTGGCTGTGGGCTTGGTAACGGCAGGTGCAGACATGTTTTCGGGCTCCATCCGCGACAGGTGTCAGGCTGTCGGCGGCAGATAGATGGACTTGTACACCTGGAATCCGTGCAGCCCTTCGGGTCCGAGCTCGCGACCCATCCCACTTTGTTTGATGCCGCCGAACGGGGCGACGGGATCATTGACGTAGTGGTTGACCCCCACCGTGCCGGAACGAACGTGCCGCGCGATGTCGGTCGCGCGTTCGGGGTCTGATGACCACACACTGCCACCCAGGCCGTAGACACTGTCGTTGGCCAGTGCGACGGCTTCAGCTTCGTCGGAATAGGGGATCACCGAGAGCACCGGCCCGAAGATCTCTTCCCGCGATATCGTCGCCTCATTGTCCAAGTCGGCGAAGATGGTTGGTTCCAGAAACCAGCCACGGTCAAGGCCTGCCGGCCGCGAACCACCGGTGGTGAGACGGGCACCTTCACTCTTGCCTTTGGCGATGTAGCCTTCGACACGGTCGCGCTGCTGCTTCGACACCAGGGGGCCGATCTTGGTGGCGGGATCCAACGGGTCACCGATAGCAAGGGAGCTCGCCAAATCGGTTATGGTGTCGACAATTTCCGAGTATCGGCTACGAGGAGCCAACACCCGGGTGTTGAGCCAACAGATTTGGCCGTTGTTGAGCAGAGTGCATCCGAAGAAGGGCTCGATCATGTCGGACAGGTCGGCGTCGTCGAGGATGATGGCTGCGGACTTGCCGCCGAGTTCAAGGGTCACAGGTCGAAGGAGGCGCCCGCATGTCTCGGCGATCCACCGCCCGGCAGTGGTGGATCCGGTGAACGAAACTTTGTCGATTCCCGGGTGTCCAACAAGGTAGGCGCCGACGTCGCGGCCACCGGGGACCACGTTGAGCACCCCGTCGGGTAGTCCTGCTGCAGCGGCGGCTTCGGCCATCAGGAACGCGTCGAGCACAGTCTCTTCGGCTGGCTTGAGGACGAAGGTGCAACCAGCGGCCAGCGCTGGTGCAAGTTTGAGGAACGTAATCCCTTGTGGGACATTCCAGGGAACGATTGCACCGACAACGCCCACTGGCTGCTTCGACACCAGTGACGTGCCGCCCAGCATGCCGGGGCGGGCTTCCTCAATGGGCGCATCGGTCATCAGGCCGCTGTAGTAGCGCAGCAGCAGCGCTGGGAAGCCAGCCTCGAACTGTTCCGCGACCCAGATCGGCATGCCGTTCTGCATGGATACCCGGCGGGCCGTCTCAGCCCCGCGTGCTTCCAGCTCCACCGCGAACCGTTCGAGGACTTCGGCGCGTTCCTTAGGGTGCCAGGTTGCCCACCCGTCGGCGGCGTCGAATGCGGCTCGCGCCGCAACGACAGCGGCGTCGATATCGGCTTCGTTGCCGCGAGGCACCGAGCCGATGCGGTCCTCGGTGGCCGCGGAATGGACCTCGATGGTTTCGTGGCCGACCGGAGTAGCCCACTTGCCACCGATGTAAAGCTGCGGGTAGTCGATCGTCGTCATTGCTGATCCGCCTAGGAGGAGAAGGTGAACTTGGCGGGCCAGTGCTTGAGTCCGCCAACGAAATTGGTCTGGGTCACTTGCCCTGGTCCGGCCGACTCGATGGATTCCAGGCGTGGCAGCAACTCCTCGAACATCACCCTCAGTTCCATCTTGGCGACGTGCTGGCCCGGGCAGGTGTGTGTGCCGAATCCGAACCCGAGGTGCGGGTTGGGCTTGCGGTCGATGTCGAACGTGTCGGCATTGGCGAACACGTCTTCGTCGCGGTTGCCCGACTGGAACAACGGCATCAGCCTGTCGCCGGCCTTGATGGTCTGTCCGCGCAATGTGTAGTCCGACAGTGCGAGTCGCATGAAGTGTTTGACCGGCGACACTAACCGCAACGCCTCGTTGATGAGGTTGGGCAGCAACTTCATATCCGCTTTGACCCGGGCCATGACATCGGGGTGTTCGGCCAGCAGCCGAAGTGTGCCAGCCATAGTGGCGGAGGTGGTGTCATGCCCGGCGGTGGCGAATTCGATGTAGCGGCCGTAGCATTCCGTCTTCGAGAAGTGCTCGCCATTGGATTTCTTGGCGCAGGCGATCACGGTGGCCAGATCCTCAGTGGGGTGAGCGCGGCGGTCTTCGACGATTGTGTCGAAGTAGCCGTAATAGTCCTGGATAGTGGCGGCAAACTGCTCTGCCATTTGCTGCGGGGTTACCTCGATGTCGTTGCGCTGGTGTTCCGGGTCGGCGGCGCCGAAGAACTCCTGGGTCAGCTTGAGCATCCGTGGGTATTCCTGCTGCGGTATGCCGACCAGTGACATCAGCGCGCGCAGCGGGTAGGCCATGGCGAAGTCGTCGATGACCTCGATCGTCTTCCCGGCTGCGGTGATGTCGACGAGATGCGCAATGGAGTCCCTCGCGAGTCCGCGAATCCGTTCTTCGTACTGTTTGAGGTTCACCGGCCGCAGCGAGTCGAACACCGCGTTCTTGGCCTCGCTGTGCTCTGGCGGGTCGATATACGGCAGCGCATCGAGGATGCGCAAGCTTCCGCCGAGGAGACTCTTGGTGAACTCGTCTCCGGCCTGATTCGTCAGGATCGGGTTGTGCGAACCCGGGTTCTCCTCGCCGCCGCCGGCGCAGAAGACCTCAGAGAGGGTTTCGACCTCCTGGATGTCAGCGTGCTTGGTGATCAGCCACAGTGGGTCATATCCCTCCACAATGGCCTTGCCCACGGGCATGTTGTTGCGTGCCCATTTGTAGGCGGCGAAAAGGGCGTCGAGGTCGGCGTGGCCCTCGGGGAGCACGATCTGCCGGGCGATCTCGTCGGGAAGAATTGCTGCTTCGGTGTGCTGGGCGGTCGTCACGAGGGTCCTCTTTCTGTTGTCTGGTGCGAGAGTTCGTGGGGCGAGGATTTGGTAGCTCAAGTCTCTTCGCGCCGGTGAACCAGCGCGTCACCATTAGGGGGGGTTGTCGCTCCTACTTTGGGGGTAACACCGCGTCGGCCAGCGCAATCACTTCCTGGAATCCCTCCCGGAGGCAAGTCGCAAACACGGTGGCGTCGGCGATGGCTTCCGGGTCGTAGTTCACGGCGATACAACAGGTTCCCTGGTAGGTCAGCATCGTGGCCATGGCTGGGATACCGGGTCGCGGTCCCATCGGGTAAATGCGCGTCACCCGTGCACCGGCCAGATACAGCGGACGGCCGATCGCCCCGAGGTTGGACGCCTGCAGGTCAGAAAGCCCCGTCATCTCGCCGGTGATCCGAGTGAGTACTAGCCCCGGCAGGCGACTGAGTACCGGCGCGAGAAGATCGAGAAATCCGAGTGCGGGCTCCATACGTGCATCCACAATGAGGTTGTGGATGGCGGCGATGCGTGCCTTGGGATCTGCTTCGCCGACCGGCGCGACGAAACGGGCGCCGGCGAACTTGTTCGCGCCCATCGGATCGGTATCGGTGCGCAGGCTGACCGGGAATGCTATGGGCATGGAATCCACAGTGATGGAGAGCTTTTCGTGATACCGGCGGAGCCCACCCATGAGGCCTGCCAGGAATGCGTCGTTGACTGAACCTCCGGCTGCCCGTCCGGCGGATTTCAGGCGGTCCAACGGCACGTCGAAGGCGTCCAACCGGTAACCGGATCCACTGCCGCTCAGTGCGGGGGAGTGGGGTGCGTCCGGAGGTGTGAGCACGCGCCGTAGCGAGGCGGCGAATTTCACGGCGTCGTTGGTTGTGCCGACGGGGTCGTGGGCAAACCTGTCGGCGAGGCGGACGGTGTCGCGCAGCGCCCTTCCGGGCAGCCCGACGATCATGGCGGCCAACCGATTTGCCAACAGTCCCTCGGGTGATTCCCGACGTCGAGGGTGGGGCAGCGGCCGATCATCGGCCGGGCTGTGGTCCCGGCGGTGTCCATGGGCGAGGTCCAGCAGTTGGAGCAGACCGATCCCGTCGCTGAGGCTGTGATGAGGCTTGAACAGGTAAGCGGCTTGGCCCTCCACGACACCGAGCACGAGCAGGGCCTCCCAAGGCGGGCGCTCCGGGTCGAGCGGACGCGCGGCGAACTGGGCTGCCAGGGAATACAGTTCGGCCATCGACCCGTCTCCGGGCAGCCGCACCCGTTGCAAGTGATAGTCGAGGTCGAAATGCGGGTCCGGAGACCATGCCGGAGCAACCAACGGCAGGGGTGGCTCGATGACACGTTCCCGTAGGCGCGGAACCTGCTGGGTCAAACGACGATGGCCGGCGACCAGCCGATCCCAGTCCGGCTCGGTATCGAGAAGCTCGATTATTACGCCGGTTGAGCGGGCGCGATAGTCGCCAGAAACACGCCACATCAAGGCTTCCCAGGCGCTGAGATCCTGGCCACCACCCCATGAGGCCAATCCGTCGTCGTCGAGGATGGGCACTTCAGACGGCTTTCTTGTCGACATCACGGGTCACCTCCAGGATCAGGTTGGCCACTGCGGCCGGCTCATCGGACATCGGTACGTGCCCGACACCGGCTAGCCGAACCGATTCCGCTCCGGGTATGCGTTCAATCATCGGAGCGCCGAAATGCTTGAACGGCAGCACCCGATCACGATCGCCCCAGACGACCCGCACTGGATAATCGTGATCGGCCGGGAGTGGCTGAACCTGGGAGTGCGGCAGGACCCTGGCGAGCGGCGCCACGATCGGCGAGGCGGCGCTGGCCCGGATGGTGGCCGCTACCAATTCGGGGGCAACGCGGCCGGGGTGGGCGACCTGGCTGGACAACAGTGGCCAGCGCAGCACAGGGTTGGTGGCGATTGCGTCGGCGCGCGCAGTGTAGCGACTGAGCACACCGGCGGAACATCGTATGGTCGTCGCGAGTAACTCGATGCGGCGCTGTGACTTCCACGCGCCCGCGGGACTGAGTAGCACCAGGGACCGGGCCCGACCGCGACGTGCCAGTTCGATGCCGAGCCACCCGCCCAGCGAGTTGCCGGCGATGTGGACCGTCTGCAAACCCAGTCGGTCCAGCTCGTTTTCGACAGCGTCAGCCAGGGCGTGAACTGACGGCGCAACCTGGGGGTCCACAGGCGGCCCACCGGCGTGGCCCGGCAGCGTCGGTGCGATGACGTCATGGTGTGGTTCCAGATACGGCAGCACCGGCGACCAGACATGCCAGAAAGCCGTGATGCCGTGCAGCAATAGCAGTGGCGTACCGGTTCCGGCGCGATGGCCGGCGGTGAGCTCCAAGTGCGGGAGCACACGGCGTGGCCTGCCTCGTTTGCGCCGGGCGCACGTGGTGGCAAGGGCACTGCCGACGAGGACCGCCCTGGTGACGGCGGTCCAGCGCCGTCCCGGATCGTTCCCGGCGGTCACGGGGTCAGTACAACTTTGAGGATCTCGCCGCGGAGCTGGGCGGCCACCGCCTCGTTGATCTGTGTCAGCGGCATGGTGGTGATCAGCTTGTCGAATGGGAACTTCCCCTGCGCATGCAGATCCAGCAGATAGGGGATGAATGTCTGCGGGTCGGCGTCGCCTTCGACGATGCCGCGGATCGTCAGGCCCAGCATCGGGGTTTGGAACAGCCCGACCGAAAACGCGGCCAGCGGATCGGCGGGCACACCGAGCATCCCCAGCACGCCTCGCATCCCGAGTGAGGCAAGCAGTTGCTCGACGACCGGAGCCGCCGCGGTGGTGTCGAGGGCGTAGTCGGCACCGGCGGGCAGGAATTGTCGGATCTGTTCGGAAACCTCGCCGGCCTGTGGGTCAACGACGTGGGTGGCGCCCAGTTCGGCGGCCAGATCCCGTCTGTTCTGGTGTGGTTCGACCACGATGATCGAGGCGGCTTCGCGCACCACGGCGGCCAATACCGCGGAAAGGCCGACCGGCCCGGCGCCGGCGATCACGATCGTGGATCCGGGCTGGACGTCGAGGGAGTTGAGCACTGCGCCAGCTCCGGTCTGGATTCCGCATCCCAGCGGCCCCACCAGTTCCAGTGGAGCGCCCTGGGGGAGCTTGACCACGTTGCGTTCGTGTGCCAGGGCGTGGGTCGCCAATGACGACTGGCCGAAGAAGTTGCTGCCCAGTTTGGTTCCGCCAGTTGAGAGCCCAGATGAGCCGTCCGGGCGGCCGCCCCCGAAGTTGTATTCGAGGAAGCTATGGCAATAGGCCGGTTCATTCTTCGCGCAACGGGGGCATGCATTGCAGCTGTTGAAGCTGATCGCGACGTGATCGCCGACGCTCACGGTCGTCACATCGGGGCCGACGGACACCACGGTTCCGCTGCCCTCGTGTCCCAGGACGCCAGGAAAGGGGAACGGCAGGTGCCCTTCTTGGACTGCGATATCGGTGTGGCAGATGCCGACCCCGGCGATCTGGACCACCACTTCACCCGGACCTGGTTCCTGTAGGTCGAGGTCGGTGAGGACGAACGGTGCGCCGACCTCTTGCACCACCGCGGCTGAAATCTGCATCCGTTACCCCTTACCAATGCTGACTGTTTGTGCTGCGAGTGTGACGGAGACCGCGGCGATGCCGCGTCACCACGTGGAGAGGTTTGTACGCCTCGTTAGAGGTATTTCGGTCCGACGCTCTTGGCTGCGCCAGGTCGTCTCCTCATAGTGGGAGAGGCCGGAACATGACCGCCGCGAACCACCCGCCCCGGCACCGCGCGGGCACGTCGCCCCCATCAAGAAGGCGTGCATGCCGGTGCCGGGGTCGGGCCCAGTCGTAGCCGCTAACGAGGAGACGCAATGACAGCTTCACCGCCGGTGGTCTCGGTCGACGACGTCATCGCCGGCATCAAGGCAGGACCGGGTGGGCCCAAGATCGCGGCGTTCTTCGACTTCGATGGAACCCTGATCGAGGGGTATTCGGCAGGTGCGCTGTATGCACACCGTGCTCGCAATTTCGAACTGGGGCCGGATGAGTTGGTGCGCACGATGCGCGCTGCGCTGGCCGGCCCGCTCGATGAGGACGCCTTCACTGATCTGATGTTGCGGGGAATTCAAGGCTGGGTAGGCCGCACCGACGACGAGCTGATGGAACTCGGTGATCAACTGTTCGTCGAACATGTCGCGGGGTCATTGTTCCATGGGGCTTGGCGGCTGGTGCGCGCCCATCAGAACCACGGTCACACTGTGGTGATCGCGACGTCGGCGACCCGGATGCAGGTGGCACCGATGGCCCGGGAACTTGGCATCGAGCACGTGCTGTGCACCGAGCTGGAGACCGAAAACGGTGTGCTCACCGGTGGACTGGCGGGCCGGACGCTGTGGGGACCGGGGAAAATCGCCGCTGTTCGGGAATTCGCCCATCGCAAGCGGATTCGACTGGGGGATAGCCACGCCTATGCCAACGGTGATGAGGATGTCGCGTTGCTCGACGGGGTCGGGTTCCCGCACCCGGTCAACCCCGCGCCGATCCTGGCCCACCACGCCGCCGAGCGCCAGTGGCCTGCGGTGCGTTTCCCGGCAAAACGTAACCAGTTGCATCCGATGGCACTGGCCCGGACGACGGCCTTGATAGGCGGCTTCGCGGCGGCGGTCGGAGCGGGCACCCTCGCCGGCGTGCTAACCAACGACAGTCGCGGCGGAATGGACCTAACGACCTCCCTGTTCGGCCGAATGGCAGGGCAATTGAGCAATATCCACTTCGACATCAGTGGTGAGGAGCACACCACGCACCGGCCCGCGGTGTTCTTCATCAACCATCAGAGCACGCTGATCGATGCGCTCGTTACGTCGCGCGTCGTGCAGCGAGGTTTCACCGTGGTGGCCAAGGCAGAAGTGAAGCAGGTGCCCGTACTCGGGCAGTTGCTCGACCTGGCGGGCGTAGCCTTCGTGGACCGCTCGAGCACATCGAAGGCCATTTCAGCGATGCAGCCCGCGGTGGATAAGTTGCGTGCCGGAGTGTCGATCGCGATGTCGCCGGAAGGCACTCGGTCGCTGAGTCCGCGGATAGGCGCGTTCAAGAAAGGCGGCTTTCACCTGGCTCGCGACGCGGGCGTTCCCATCGTTCCCATCGTCATCCGAAATGCCGGTGAAATCATGTGGCGCAACGCGAAAGTGGTCCAGGAAGGCACAATCGAGGTCGTTGTCCACGAACCGCTTCCGACTGTCAACTGGACCAAAGCTGACCTCGACGAGTGGGTGCCGCGAACGCGTCAGCTCTACATCGACACTCTCGATGATTGGCCGGGCGTCGAGGTCGGGAGGCAGTGGTCGGAGGCGATCGCGCAGGCATCGGTGCGACGATGACGCTGTTGCCGGATCGTCTGGCGCGGTTGCTGCGCCGGAGTGAGTCCGCCACGTCGAGCGATGAGGCTGCTGAGCTGCTGAATTCTGATGAAATACGTCGTGCCACTGTACAATTGGCGGCGCAATTGGACCGTGATCTGGCAGACGTGCGGGCCGAAGCCGCCACTTACGTGCGCGAGATGACGGTGACCCACGTCCCCGCGGTCGTGCGCGCCTGGCAGGCGTGGTCGGCGTGGATGGTCCGTGGCTTCCAGGTCGTCATCGATGACGACGACCTTGCCAGATTGCGGGTGCTTGACCGCGACCATGCGCTGATCTTCTTGATCTCGCACCGTTCTTACCTGGATCAATTCTCGTTCCCGCCCCGCCTGACGCAGGCAGGCATATCGCCGACGTTCGGGCTGGCCGGCGCCAACCTGAATTTCTTTCCGCTGGGCACCTTGGCCCGTCGAAATGGTTTCATTCCGTTACGACGTGCCACCGGTGACATCCCGGTCTACCGGCTGGCCCTGCGTGCACTCGTCGGCCGACTGGTGGCCAGTGGCCGCAACCTGGTCTGGTCGATCGAAGGAGGCAGGACCCGCACCGGAAAGCTACGCCCGCCGCGATACGGGTTGCTGAGCTATGTGACCGACGCAGTCGAAGCCGTCGGGTCTGAACAGTCCGTTGCGGTGCCGGTCTCCATCTTGTTCGATCAGTTGCCGTTGCACGAAGTCAAACTGATGGCCGCGGAATCTCGTGGACTGCCCAAGAAGCCAGAAAACGTGCGTTGGCTCCTCAGCTACGCACGAGGCCTGCGTCACCGGCTGGGACGCATCTACATCAATTTCGGACCACCGGTGCCGCTGCATGAGCGCATCATTGCGTTGCGCGCCGAGGGGCTCAATGATCGACAGGTAGTCGAGCGCATCGCGTTGGACATCTGCCACCGACTCAACCAGGCCACCCCGGTGACCGCGACGGCCGCCGTCTGCGTCGCGATGCTCGGTGAAGACCGCGCATTGACTCTCGATGAAGTGTGCGCCACTGTCGCGCCGCTGGCCGGCTACCTACGCGCCCGCGGCTGGCCCGTCGCCGGAGGCGCCGACCTCACTGACCGTGCCACCGTGTCGCAGACATTGCATGACCTGGTCGGATCCGGTGTGCTGACCAGCTATTCCGAGGGGCCGGTGACGGTGTGGGGAATAGGTGCGGATCAGCACCTGATCGTTGGGGTCTATCGCAATAGCGCGATCCATGTCCTGGTGCTCAGGGCCATCGCCGAGCTGGCCTTGCTGGCCATCGTGCAGACACCGGGTGCCACCAAACGCATTGGCTGGGAAAGGGCGTTGGCGGTCCGGGAACTGTTGAAGTTCGACTTCTTCTTCCCTGGTCGTGACGAGTTCGCCGAGGAACTGTGGCATGAGTTCGCCATCATGACCGGGCGTCGGCAGGACCCCGATGCCCCGATCAATACGGACGAGGCCGCACGCAGCCTGCATGAAACTCATTTGCTGGTAGCACATCTGGTGCTCAGGCCGTTCATCGACGCTTACCGCGTGGTGGCCGAGGAGTTGATGAGTCTGGGGCTTGGTCGCGATGTGGAGGAACGGGAGTTGTTGACGAGGTGCCTGCGCCTTGGTCGGCAATGGTCGCTGCAGCACCGCATCACCGAGGAATCGGTATCCGGGGAGATGTTCGCTACGGCACTGAAGATGGCGCGCCACCGTGGGCTGCTGGGCGCAGATAGAACCGCGGCGGACATTGCGGATGGTCGGGTTGAGCTGGTAGCTGAGCTGGATGAGTTACAGATGTCGATCGGCGAACTGGCTCGCATGCGGCGAGGTCGTGGGGCCGGCTGAGTGCGGCAGAACGGGGGGTTCCGCAACCCCAGCTTCTTTGGTAATATGGTAAGACCAAAGCTTCAGGATCGGCAGTACTCAAGGCTTTCAACGAGGAGAGGTAACCGATGACCGAATTCACCGACATCACCTATGAGGTCGACAACGGCCTGGCCTGGATCACGATCAACAGGCCCGAGCGGTACAACGCCTTTCGCGCGCGTACCCTCGACGAGCTCATCCGGGCATTCAAGCTGGCGTGGGGGAGCTCGGAGGTCGGGGTGATCTGCCTGACGGGGGCGGGTGAGAAGGCGTTCTGCACCGGCGGCGACCAGAAACAGCGCGCCGAGACCGGCGACTACGGCCCCTCGGAAACCGGTCTCTTCGAGGTGGATTCGCTGCATCGGGTCATCCGAGATGCACCCAAACCGGTCATTGCCGCGGTCAACGGGTTCGCCATCGGGGGTGGCCACGTGCTGCACGTGCTGTGCGACCTGACGATCGCCGCCGACACCGCGGTATTCGGCCAGAACGGACCGCGGGTCGGGTCGTTCGATGCCGGCTTCGGCACCGGATTCCTGGCGCGGATAGTCGGAGAGAAGCGCGCGCGTGAAATCTGGTTCCTGTGCCGGCGGTACTCGGCGCAGCAGGCCGCGGACTGGGGCTTGGTCAACAAGGTGGTGCCGGCCGATCAGCTGAAGTCCGAGGTGCGGGCTTGGGCGGATGAGATTCTGCAGCTCTCGCCGACGGCGTTGAAGGTGCTCAAGCAGTCGTTCAACACCGACACGGAACAGTTCGCGTCGATGGGGCAGATGGCGTACTCGAGCCTGAAGATGTTCGGCGACACGCCGGAGGCGCAGGAGGGTGTAGCCGCCTTCAACGAGAAGCGCGCTCCCGAGTTCGCCGCCTACCGGGGCCAGTAGACCGTGACCGCCGGGTTATTCACCGACGAACAGCGTGAGTTTGCTGACGCCATCGAGAAATTCTGTGCTGAGACCTGTGGGACCGCCGAGAAACGGGCCCAACTCACCGATGGTGGGACGCTGTCGAACAGCCCGGTGGTGTTGCGGCAGTTGGCCGAGCTCGGCTGGCTGGGTGTGTCGATACCTGCCGAGTACGGCGGCGGCGGAGCGGGCATGGTCGAGGAGTGCATCTTCCTTGAGGAGACCGCCCGGGGTCAGGCGCCGATTCACGCCTACGGCACCGGCCTAACCGCCGCCCAGACCTATCTGCGGCACGGCACCGAACCGCAAAAGTCCGAGGTGTTGAACAATCTGTGCGCCGGGCGGTTCGAGGCGATCGCGTTGTCCGAGCCCGGTGCCGGATCCGATCTGGGCGCGGTCTGTACCCGGGCGGTTCGTGACGGCGACCGGTTCGTGATCAACGGCCAGAAGACCTGGATCACCGCCGCGCACCTGGCCGACCACTTGCTGGTGCTTACTCGCACCGACCCCAATGTCGGCAAACACCATGGCCTCACGCTGATGTACCTGTCCACCTCGACGCCCGGACTCGACATCAAGCCGATAAAGACCATGGACGGTCATACCGTCAATGAAGTGTTCTTCACCGATGTTGCCGTTCCCGTCGACAACGTCGTTGGCGGGATCGGCGACGCCTGGCACCGGCTGATGCGTGGCCTCAACGTGGAGCGGCTGATCATTGCCGCGATGTCGCTCGGCGCCGCGCGACGATCCCTGGAGGACACGCTGGACTATGTCCGCCAGCGCGAAGTCTTCGGGCATTCCGTCGGCAGCTTTCAGGCCGTCCGGCATCGATTGGCCGATCTGGTCGCCGAGATCGAATGTTGCCGTGCCTTCACGTATCAGGTTGCTGCTCAGATCGACGCCGGGCTGGAGGATCAGCTGGCGCGCGCGGGCTCGATCGCGAAACTCAAATGCACCGAGGTCGCTAAAAAGGCTGCGCTGGAAGGAATCCAGCTGATGGGCGGCAACGGATACACGGTCGAGTTCGGGATGGAAGCGCAGCTGCGCAAGGCCTTGGCGCCACCGATCTACGGCGGTGCCAACGAGATTCAACGTGACATCATCGCGAAGAGCTTGGCGCTGTGAGCCGGAGTATCTTCGCGCCGGACGTGCTGGCGGGCAAGCGAATCCTGATCACCGGCGGCGGCACCGGCCTGGGCCGGGGTGTGGCAGCCCAACTGGTTGCTCACGGCGCTCACGTGCATCTGTGGGGCCGTCGGGAGGCCGTGCTCGCCGAGGCCGCCGCCGAGATCGGGGCCGGCCACCCCGGCCGGGTGGCCCATCAGGCGGTCAACGTGCGCGAATTCGACCTAGTCGAGGCGGCGGTGGCCGAGATCTGGGATCGGCACGGACCGTTGACCGGTGTGCTGAACAACGCGGCCGCGAACTTCATCGCCCCGACCGTCAGCTTGAGCCAGCGTGCGTTCGAGGCGGTCACCTCGACGGTGATGACCGGCTCGTTCAATACCACGTTGGCCGTCGGCAAGCGCTGGATCGCCGATGGACTACCCGGTTCGGTGTTGTCGAACCTGACCACATGGGTGTGGAGCGGGTCGGCTTTCGTCGTCCCATCGGCAATGGCCAAAGCCGCGGTGCATGCCATGACGATGTCGTTGGCCGTCGAGTGGGGTCCCTATGGAATTCGCCTCAATGCCCTGGCACCCGGGCCGATCCCAACCGAGTACGCCTGGGAGATGCTCAACCCCACGGACAAGAGTTCGGTCGGCGCGACGCAGTCCGACCAGATTCCACTAGGCCGGCCCGGAACCATCGAGGAGCTGGCGAACCTGACCATTTTCGCGTTCTCCGACGCGTGCGACTACCTGACTGGGGAAACCATTGCGATGGACGGCGGACAACGGCTGGCCGGGCCCAACACCTTCGCCGGGCTCTCAGAGCTGACCGATGAGGACTGGGCAGCCGCGCGGGAGCGGAGCAAGAGGGCATCTGCAGCCGCCAAGGCGGAGCGTTCGGTGTGACGGATCCGTGAGTGGGATGCGGAACACGGTGAAGGCCGCGGAGTACGGGGCTGGCGCTTTCACCGCGTCGCCGAGGTGGGTCGTTATATCCCTTCTCAATACCCTGGCTGCGGCATGTTTCGTGGTGGTGGGGGTGGTTCTGGGCAGTACGACGGTGGCTGTCGGGGCCATGGTTGTCGGCGGTTCCGGTTCAATCCCGATCAATCTGGTGGCCAGGGCGATGCAATGGCGACGGCGAAGCCGTCATCCCGCCGGCTGGCGCGGACCCGTCGGGTAGCAGAAAGGTAAGCGGTGCGAATCATCTCATCTATCGGCGAAGCTATCGAGGCCGTCGGTCAAGACTTCGGCGCTTCCGACTGGATCACCGTGGATCAGCAGCGCATCAATGCGTTCGCCGACGCTACCGGTGATCAGCAGTGGATCCACATCGACGTCGAGCGGGCCCGCACCGAGAGCCCTTTCGGCGGGACGATTGCACACGGATTCTTGACGCTGTCCCTGATTCCGGCGCTGAGCAAGGACAATTACCGCGTCGACAACGCTAAGATGGGCATCAACTACGGGCTGAACCGGGTGCGGTTTCTGGCGCCAGTTCGGGCGGGCAGTCGTGTCCGCGTCCGATCTGAGCTCATAGACGCTGCGAAGGTCAACGACACTACGGTGGACCTGACGGTGCGGCATACCGTCGAACTCGACGGTTCGGCGAAGCCTGCTGCGGTGGCGGAGATGATCGCACGAATGGTGTTCTGAGCCCCGCCATCCGGCGCGCGTCGTGTGCTCGAAGCTGTCGAGCAATATACTCTGACATTAAGACCATGACTTAGGTCGGACCATTTGACTGAGGCGTAGACGGGTGCAGCGGTGACGGAACCAGACGGGTCGGGATCGACATCAGCGCGTTCGAACGTCATCCTCAAACCAGTCGATGTGCCTAAAGCCTCCGATGTGCTGGCCCGCGAATTGCGTGAACGGATCTTGAGCGGTGAGTTGGCGGTGGGGGTGGCACTGCCCGCGGAGCGTGAACTGGTCAAGCAGACGCAGATGAGCCGCGCCACGGTGCGCGAGGCACTCCGCATCCTGGAGGTGCAGAACCTGATACGGGTCAGGGCGGGACGGGCCGGAGGTGCCTTCGTACAGCGACCCACAACCAAGTCGATGGCCAACTCGGTGAGCATGATGATCCGCGGCCAGCAGATCAAACTCGCCGATCTGATGGAGACGCGCGAGGCGCTGGAACCGTTCTGCGCGGAACTGGCGGCCCGTAACCGCACAGATGAGGACCTAGCGGTGCTCGACGCTGCCAACGACGCGATCGCAGATCCGGATGCCGATCTGCCGGCGTTCCTGCAGGCCAACCTGGACTGGCACGTTGGGGTGGCGGTGGCAGGGCACAACGAATTGCTGATCGGGTTCATGACCGCGTTGTCGCATGCCATCTACGCCGGCACCGAGAACCCCGCGTTCGTCGACGAGAACGTGCGAGCCGTCACCCAGCGCGCACACCGGTCGATCACCACCGCGATCCGCAACCGTGACGCCGAGGCCGCAGGCCGACGCATGGGACGGCATGTGCACAGCTACGCCAAGGCCGCGTTGGCGATGGACAAGCGTGGCGCCATCAAAGTCGACGACTGAGTGACGAGCGTCAGGCGTCAGACCTTCACATCCGCGCCGGAAGTGATACCGGTGCTGCGGTTTTCGCGACGACCTCGTCGGCGCTGACCCCGGGCGCCGTTTCCACCAGACGCAGCCCGTCGTCGGTGACGTCGATGACGGCCAGATCGGTGAAGATCCGGTTCACGCAGCGCGCACCGGTGAGCGGCAGCGTGCAGCGCTCGACGATCTTCGCGCTGCCGTCCTTGGCGGTGTGGTCCATCATCACCATCACCCGCCGTGCCCCGTGCACCAGGTCCATCGCCCCGCCCATGCCTTTGATCATCTTGCCCGGGACCGTCCAGTTGGCCAGATCCCCAGTCGCCGAGACCTGCATGGCACCCAGCACCGCCACATCGAGATGCCCGCCGCGGATGATCCCGAATGACGCCGAGGACGGGAAGAACGCCGCACCCGGCAACGTCGTGACGGTTTCCTTACCGGCGTTGATCAGATCGGCATCCAAATCTTCGCGTCGAGGGTAAGGTCCGACCCCGAGGATCCCGTTCTCCGAGTGCAAGACGACGGTGACCTCGGCGGGAATATGGTTGGGAATCAAGGTGGGCAGCCCGATCCCGAGGTTGACGTACTGTCCGTCGGAGAATTCGGCAGCTACCCGGGCCGCCAGCTCGTCACGGCTCCAGCCAACGCTCATGAGCGCACCGTTTCCTTCTCGATTCGTTTCACCGGGTTCGGCATGTGGACCACGCGGTGCACGTAAATCCCGGGAGTGTGTACCTGGGCGGGGTGGATCTCGCCCGGTTCGACAAGATGCTCAACCTGGGCGATGGTGATACGGCCCGCGACGGCGCAGTCCGCGTTGAAGTTTCCGGCGGCCGCGTGGTAGACGAGGTTGCCGTGTCGATCGCCTTTGAAGGCGTGAACCAGGGCGAAATCGGTTCGGATGGCGCGTTCCAACACGTAGGTGCGCCCATCGAATTCGCGGGTCTCCTTGGGCGGTGAGGCCACCGCGATCGCACCGGACGGGTCGTAACGCCACGCCAGGCCGCCGTCAGCCACTTGGGTCCCTACTCCGGTCGGTGTGTAGAAAGCCGGGATCCCAGCCCCGCCGGCGCGTAACCGCTCGGCGAGTGTGCCCTGGGGGGTCAGCTCCAGCTCAAGCTCACCGGACAGGTACTGCCGGGCGAATTCCTTGTTCTCCCCCACGTAGGAGTTGACAGTGCGCCGGATTCGCTTGTGCTGCAGCAGTACTCCCAACCCGATCCCGTCGACACCCAGGTTGTTCGACACCGTCTCCAGGTCGGTTACGCCAAGCTCGAGCACCGCCTCGATCAGCGCCTCGGGGATGCCGCTCAGCCCGAATCCGCCGACCGCGAGCGACGACCCGTCGGTCACGTCGGCCACGGCCTCAGCCGCTGTCGCCACGACTTTGTTCAACATCAGATGCCTCCTAGGCCGGGCTGTCAGCTTCTGGGCATACCGAGGATGCGCTCGGCGACGATATTTCGCTGGATGAACGTCGACCCGCCGGCGATGGCGGTGCCGCGTGCCTGATAGGCCAGCCGCAGCCACCGCTGGTGATCGGCCATGCCGGAGTCGTCGGCCTTTTCGGCCAGTGCGAACTGCCCGCCCATCTCGTCGAGGTCCAACCCGAAATCCGCGATGTCCTCCACCAGCGGGCAGAAGTACAGCTTCCCGATCGAGGTGACCGGCCCCGGCGGTCCGTCGCCGGCCGCCCCGGTGATGACCCGCTGCCCGATCAAATAGTGAATCAGGGCTCGTCCGTACAGGTCGGCGATGCGTTGCCGGACCCCCGGGTCGGCGCCCAGCGGGGTGCCGTCATGGGTAGTGCGATCGCCGATCTCGCGGATCAAATCGTTGACAGCGCCGGTGGTGTTCACCCGGCCGGTGGCGATAGCGACCCGTTCGAACGCCAGGGTGCCCATGGCGACGGCCCATCCGCCGTCCACCTCACCGAGGACGTTGTCGTCGGGAATGAACACCTGATCCAGGAAGACCTCGTTGAACTCCGACTCGCCCAGCATGTGCGTCAGCGGCCGGACTTCGACGCCTGGACTATCCATGGCGAGCAGGAAATACGTGATGCCCTTGTGCCGCGGCCCGCCACCGGTACGGGCCAGCAGGATCGCGTGTGCGGCCAGTTGTGCGCGGCTGGTCCAGATTTTCTGACCCTGGATGCACCATCCACCGTCGACCTTGGTGGCCGTGGTGCGCAACGATGCCAGGTCCGAGCCGGCCTCCGGCTCGGAGAACAGCTGGCACCACAGCTCGTCGCCGGTGAGGATCGGCCGCAGGTAGCGTTCCTGCTGGGCGGCCGTGCCGAACTCGATGATCGTTGGTCCGGCGAAATCCTCGCCGACGATGTTCAACCGCTCCGGGGCGCCGGCCCGGTCGAGTTCTTCATTGAACACCGCACGCAGCTTGGCATTCGCCCCGCCGCCGCCGTACTCACTGGGCCAGGACAGCCCGGCATAGCCGGCGCCGTAGAGCAACCGCTGCCAGGTACGCCAGTAATCGAGCTTGTCTTCCAGCCGAGCGGGTTCGGGCCCACCCAGTTGCGGCACGGTGTCGCTCAACCAGGCGCTGGCCTTAGCGCGGAATTCGGCCTCTTCGGCGCTGTCCTTGAGTTCCATCAGCGGGGTCCCGTTATCTCGCTGGCCTGGTCGTGTTCGGCGTCCAGGCGGTCTTTGATGTCTTGACGTAATTGGTGTTTGAGCACTTTGCCGGTTGCCGTCATCGGCAACGCGTCGACGGCGACGACGCGCTCGGGGGTTTTCTGGATCGCCATGCCGCGCTCCAACAGGAACTCACGCAATTCGGCAACGGTAGGAGCATCCTGCCCAGGGTTGGTGACCACATAGCAGCACACCTTTTCGCCGAGCCGCTCGTCGGGCATCGCCACACACGCGGACACCTGCAGCCCGGGATGATGGGCCAGGTTCTCTTCGATTTCGCGGACGCTGATATTCATCCCGCCGCGGATGACGATGTCCTTGGTCCGCCCGGTCACCCGGACGTAACCGTCGTCGGTCATCACCCCCAGGTCGCCCGAGCGAGAGAATCCGTCTGCGGTGAACAAGGCCGCGGTCTCCTCGGGATTGCCGAGGTATTCGATCATGTGGGAGGGACCACGGAAGGCAATGTCGCCTTCGGTGCCCGGGGGCAGTGCGGTGCCGTCGGCATCGATGACCCTGATCTGGGATCCGGGCAAAGCAGCGCCGTCGGAGGTCAGTGCACGCGACACCTCATCGTTGATGGAACACGTGGTGGTGACCAGGTTTTCGCTACGACCGTAGAGGCTGAGTACCCGGAGGTTGGGTAGCGTCGCGTTGGCCTGTTCGACCACCGCGGTGGGGATCGGTGCGCCCGCGCAGGTCCACAACCGTAACTTGGACAGGTCGTGGCGCCCGGCGTCGTAGGCGGACAGCAGAGTGTGCAGGAAGGTGGTGGCGGTCACCGCCGCGCTGCAGCCGAAGCGCTGGATTTCCTCGGCGGCACGGGCCGGATCCCATTCGGCCATCAGGTGGGTGGACGCACCGGCCAGCAGCGGGAGCAGCACGCTGGTGACCAGCCCGGTGGTGTGGGCGATGGGGGAGGGGCCGAACTGCACATCGGCGTCGGTGTAGCCGAACGCCGTTACCAGCTGCCGTGCCCCCGAACAGTAGGTGTTGAAGGTGTGCGCGCAGCCTTTGGACCGCGATGTGGTGCCGGAGGTATAGACGACGACGAACGGGTCGTCGGCAGCTGCGGGGGTACCAAGTTCGGCGCGGGCGCTGTCGTCGTCGGTATCGGCTTCCAGCTCGTCCAGGCTGAACACATTGTCGTCGGCGTTCGCGTCGGCCGTGGCGTCGGGGGCTCGCACGACGACGATCGTGAGGTCCGGATGATCCTGGCGTAGACCGCGATACATCTCGAGATAGTCGAACTTCTTGAAAGTGGCCGGGGTGAACACCGCGCGGATTCCGGCGTTGGAGAGCACGTGGCCGATTTCATCGCTCCGGTAGATCGGCATGATCGGAACTCCGATCACCCCCAGGCGCGACAACGCGGCCAGCACCTGGATGAACTCCACCCAGTTCGGGAGCTGCACGGCCGCGGTGTCCCCGGCGCGCCAGCCTTGCCGGTGCAGACCGACCGCCAGCCGTTGGGCCGCGTCGAAGAGTTGCCGGAAGGTAAGTGACCTGGTTCCGTCGGTGGCGAACACCTTGTCCGGAGTGCGCTCGGCGTGCCGGATCAGCAGGTCGTGGAAAGTCTCCGATGACCACAGCCCCGCCTCGTAGTAGTCGCGGATCTCCTGTGCGCTATAGCGATCGGTGTGCGGGCTGGGTTTCATCGCGCTATTCCTCGGTTCCCTTCGATCCGCCATCCGGATCGCACACCGGCGGCATCAATTCATCGAACTATAGAATGGTCAGACCGAAATGGCAATGGTGTCGACCTGCGATGATCACGTGTTGCGCCACTGTGGGGAGCGCTTCTCCTTGAAGGCGCGTACACCTTCGGCCAGATCATCGGTGGTGAAGGCCAGCGCGAGTTGGGCCTGCAGATACTCCAGCGCGGACTCCAGCGGCATGTCTCGGGTCGCCGCCAGCGCTCGCTTGCCCATGCCCAACAGCAGCGGTGACTTGCCGGCGATGTCGGCGACCCAGCGGCGCAGGGTGTCGTCGAACTCCGCGTCGGGTACCGCCGCGTTGATCAACCCGGCTGCGGCCGCCTCGGTGGTGCCGATCAGGCGCCCGGTCATCATCAGCTCGTTGGCGACCAGCCGTCCGGTGGCGCGGAATATCAAGGCCGAGATCATGAACGGAAAGGCGCCGACGTTGATCTCCGGGCAGCCCAACCGGATCGACTCCTTGGCGATGATCAGGTCGCAGGCCAGGGCGATGCCGAGCGCACCGGCAAGGACATCGCCATTGGCGGCGCAGAGCACCGGCTTGTCGATCTCGCCGAGGGTTCGATACAGGGTGGGGAACCGGGACAGGCCGGCGTATTTGGTGATCGTTGCCCGGTCGTCGGCGAACGCGTCGAGGTTGCCGCCAGAGGAGAAGACCCGCGGGTGCGACGACGTCAGCACGATCACCCGGACGCGCGAGTCCGCAGCGGCCTGACGCAGGAGCGCGACGAGCTGATCCAGCAGCGCATCGGATAGTGCGTTGCGTCGTGCGGGGTCATCCAGGGTCAGGTAGGCGGCCAGTGCGTCGTCAGGGGTGGCCGGATCGGTGGCTTCGAGTCGGTAGGTCACCAGGTCGGGGGATTTGCTCACGGTGTGTCTCCTAGTGGGTCAGAACGCATTTGCCGAAGGTGCGGCCATGCTCGAGATATTCGTGTGCTTCGGCGGCCCGGTCCAGCGGGAACTCGCGGTCGATCACCGGCGGGCGCACCGAATATCGGTCGATCATGTTGAGCAGGCCGGCGAAGTCCCCGCTGCTGCCCATGGTTGTTCCGAGCAGGTCGAATTGACCGAAATAGAAACTGCGGATATCCATGTCGGCGCTCTGCGCGGCGTTGGCGCCGAGTACCACCAACCGGCCACCGGGCCGCAGTGCGCGCACCGACTCGGTCCAGCGCCCGACCGGGTCGAGGATCAGATCGAATCCGGCATTGTCCCGTGACAGAGTGCGGGCCTGGTCGGGCCAACCGGTTTCGGTGTGCAACACCCCGCCGCGAGCGCCGGCGGCCACCGCCCGCTCGATGGTGTCGGGGGAGGAGGAAGTCACCGTGATGTCGGCGCCGGCGGCCACCGCAAGAGCGATCGCCATGGTGGCGACCCCGCCGCCGGCTCCGATCACCAGCATCGACTCGCCGGCATGCAGTCGTCCGCGGGTGAACAGCGCCCGGTAGGTCGTCACCCCCACCAGCGGCAGCGCCGCCGCCTCGGCCCAGCTCATACCCGCGGGTTTGGCTGCCAGGCACTCGACGGGCACGCTGACCAGTTCGGCGTAAGTGCCGGGTGTGCGGTCGCCAAGGATCTCGAAGCGGGAACCGGGTGCCTCATTGCGTTCACCCCAGTGCAGCGACGGCAGCACCACCACCTCCTCGCCGGTGTCGGTACGCACACCGGCACCGTCGGCGCCGATGACATGTGGCAGTGGCGAACCGTAGCGACCCTGGCGCACCAGGACGTCGTGCCAGTTCAGTGCACTGGCGCGCAGCGCCACGGTGACCCAGCCTGGACGTGCTGCCGGGTCGGGCAATTCGCCGGCCCGCAGCACCGTCGGGGCGCCGAACTCGTGCATGACCACAGCGTGCATGCCCACCTCCTCTATGGACTGACCATTAGACCATTGATTAGGATTGCGGCGCAATGACAAAGCGGAGTGCTCGACCGGTGGGAGCTGTCTCGTTCTGGCGCGACCGGGTGGAGTTGCATCCAGAGTCGGACTACCTCGAGGGAGGCCCGACTAGACGTAGGTGACGCGGAGCGCTTTGCCGGTTGGTTGTGATTCGCGCGACATTTAGGCTAAGCTTTGGTTCAATGGTCTGACCGCACCTGACTCGTGATGGGGGAGAGAAATGGTCATGGTCTCGCAATTGAGGACGGAACCCTGGGCCGAGGATGCGACGGTGGCCGAGCGCGCGGAGTCGGTAGTCGCGGCTGCCGTCGAGCGCCTTGGGCTGCCGCTGCCCGACCTGACGTCCGCTGTGCTGGAAAGTCAGCTGGATGATCTGCGAAAACGCCTCGAGCAGCGCATTGCGTCCTCTGCTGAGCCGACCGACGACACGGTAGCCACCGCCGAGATTCTCATTGCCGTGCTCAGGCTGCGGTGCGATCTGATCGACCATGACCTGGTTCGGCGAGTAAGCGCGCTGTCGGAGATCCGCAACGCGCTGGGGGATCTGCGAGGGTTGTCGCCGCGTGAGATGATCCACGCCGCCCCGGTCGTGCTGAGTCGCGAGCTGGCGTTCACCCGGACCATGATCTCCACCGTGCGTGGTTCGTTGTGGTTGCCGCAGCGGCTGCACATTGCCGAGGAGACGGACCGCCACTCGAAACGCTTCCGTGAATATGTCGACGGCGCGCGCATTCCGCTGTCAGTTGCTGCGCTGGAGACCGAACTCGTCCGCAAGAGGTGCGGCGCCTTGGTCCCGGCGCCGCTCGACGACAAGCGCACGTTCAAAGAGATCGTCGAAGTGGCCGGCTGCTTCGGCTACATTGTGGCGCCCATCACTGTCCATGGCAGGGCGATCGGGATGCTGCACGCCGACCGCCCCGGGTCGTGCGGAATGGTGTCAATGGAGCACCTCGACCAGCTGGAAACGTTCGCCGAATGCCTGTCCGTGGCGTTCGAGAGTGCGGTGCTCGAGGAGAAGGCCGCCCAGCAGCGGACTGAGGTCGACAAGCTGTGTGGCAACGTCGACGGCCTGCTCAGCGGATCGGCTCAATCGGCGGTGCGGCCAGCCGCGGGTGCGCACGCTGGTGAGTTCCAACTCGATCACCCCGCCGCTTCCTCGCTGACCGCGCGGGAACGAGAGATCATCTCGCATGTCGCTACCGGCGCGACCAACGGCCAGATCGCCCGGGCGCTGGTGATCTCGGAGGGAACGGTGAAGTCCCACCTGAAGCGGATTGCCAAAAAGCTCAACACCCCTAGTCGAGCCGCGGCGGTCGCCGTCTATTCCGGCATGGCAACCGCTGATGCCGGGGGGGTGTGGTGACCACCCGGGCCCTGCTGGCCAGGCTCAACGACCTCGACCAACAGCTGTGTCGTGCGCGCGGTATCAGCCGTTCCGGTGATGCGACGACCCTGGATGAAGCCATCACGATGGCGGCCGCCACCACAGATCGGGTGATGGCCGGCCAGGGCGCCGTTCATGGCAACCTGTTGGCCGAGTATTTACAGGCCCAGGTGGAGGCTCGCGAGACGAGAGCCAATGACCGTGTTGGTGTGGTGCGGTCCTTGACGGCAGTCATCCGCCGGATGAGGAAGGCCGAATCACTACACCGACTCGGCCGCCAGGCCTGCGGTGAGTTATGCGAAACCCTCGATTTCGACCACGCCCTGCTGTCCTTTATCGAAAACGACGGCTTCGTA
Source organism: Mycobacterium zoologicum (assembly GCF_020181635.2). Classification (NCBI taxonomy): domain Bacteria; kingdom Bacillati; phylum Actinomycetota; class Actinomycetes; order Mycobacteriales; family Mycobacteriaceae; genus Mycobacterium; species Mycobacterium zoologicum. The sequence continues at coordinate 214,302 of NZ_JAYJJS010000003.1, forward strand.
GTCGAGGAGTCCGATCACGGACTGGGAGGTCCCACCGTGATTCCGCGCCGAGATTGCGGGCCCGAGGCGGCCTGCATTCGGCGACGCGAAACCGTGCGGACCGACGAGCCCGACCTGCCTGCCACTCCAGGCTATCTGGAGTTGCTGGAGTCTGGTGAGTACCTCGTTGCACCGGTCATCGCCAAAGGCGAGGTGGTGGCCTTGCTGCACGCCGGCCGCCGCAGCCGAGGCGGTGTCACCATCGGGGACAGCGACGTGCTCGATGCATTCGCCTCCGCTTTTTCGCTGCTCTACGAGCGAATGCTGAATTTGGAACGCGTGCAACACCAGCGGGACTCCATCGCCCGCGCGGCGGCACGGCTGACCGAAGAAGCCGAACGCATCGCCGCGGCGGCCATCAGCTTGGACGTCGACCACGACGACATTGGCGTCGAACTCCCGACCATCGGCGCGGAATCCGCGCTCGGGGCCGCACTCTCGGGCCGCGAGCGTGAAGTCTTCGAACGGTTGGTGCGGGGCGCATCCAACGCCGACATCGCCGAGGACCTCGTCGTCACGGTGGAAACAGTCAAGACACATGTGAAGAGAATCCTGCGCAAAATCGGCGCTATCAACCGATCGGAGGCGATCGCCCTGTACCTGGACGAGACCAAACCCAGGCGTCCAATCCGGTGAGCGACAATCCATTCCGCGCCGAGGCGTGGCGTCCCGTCGCGGAAATTTCCGAGGGGTTCGCCGACCTGACTGACATCACCTACCACCGCCACATCTCCGCCGACGGTGCGTTGCGGCCGACAGTGCGGGTGGCGTTCAACCGGCCCGAGGTACGCAACGCGTTCCGGCCGCACAGCGTCGACGAACTCTACCGGGTACTTGAGCACGCCCGGATGTCCCCCGACGTCGGGGTGGTGCTGCTGACCGGCAACGGGCCCAGCCCGCGCGACGGGGTGTGGGCGTTCTGTTCCGGTGGCGATCAGCGTATCCGCGGACGTACCGGCTACCAGTACGCGAGCGGAGAAACCGCGGACACGGTTGATGTGGCGCGCGCGGGACGGTTGCACATCCTGGAAGTTCAGCGGCTGATCCGGTTCATGCCCAAGGTGGTGATCTGCTTGGTGAACGGGTGGGCTGCCGGCGGCGGACACAGCCTGCACTCGACCTGTGATCTGACACTGGCCAGCCGCGAGCACGCCCGGTTCAAGCAGACCGACGCCGATGTCGGCAGTTTCGACGGCAGCTACGGCAGTGCGTACCTGGCCCGCCAGGTCGGGCAGAAATTCGCCCGTGAAATCTTCTTCCTGGGCAAGGATTACACCGCCGAGCAGATGCACCGGATGGGCGCGGTGAACGAGGTGGTCGACCACGCCGACCTGGAGACGGTCGCGCTGGAGTGGGCAGCGGCGATCAACGCGAAATCACCTCAGGCGCAGCGCATGCTGAAGTACGCGTTCAACTTGCTCGACGATGGCCTGGTGGGCCAGCAGCTGTTCGCCGGGGAAGCCACCCGGCTGGCGTACATGACCGACGAGGCCGTCGAGGGCCGCGACGCATTCCTGGAAAAGCGTGACCCCGACTACGGTCCGTTCCCGCGCTACTTCTGACCGTCGGTGAGCAGTCCCTCGCTGGCGGGGGACTGCTCGCGGGCAAGAGTTAAGCCGCCGAGATGCCACCGTTGACGCTGATCGCCTGTCCGGTCAGGCGCGCCGCCCCCGGGCTGCACAGGAACACCGTCAGCTCGGCGATATCGTCGGCGGTCGGAACGCCCAGAGAAGCTGCCTGAGCCGCTCGGGCAAAGAGCTTGGCGCTGAACCCGTCGGTTGTGATCCGTTCGGTGGAGGCGGTGCCATGGACCAGCGACGGTGTCATCGCGTTAGCCCGGATTCCGTAGCGCTTCTCTTCGATGGCGATGGTTCGGGTAAACATCACGATCGCGGCTTTGGCGGCACCGATCACCGCTTCACCCGGGGTGGCGGTCTTGGCTGCATCGGAGGCCACGTTCACGATCACACCGCCGCGGCGGCTGCGCATGCCCGGCAGTACGGCGCTGGCCATATGCATCGACGGCAGCGCCAGTTGGGTGATGCCGCGGCCGATGTCGGTGATCGGAATGTTGATGAACAGCTCGGGTCGCACGTCGGCGGCGGTGGTGCACATCAGGATGTCGATCCCCGACAGCAGTTCGTCCGCCTCCTGGGCGATGCGGACCGCGGCGTCGGGGTCGGTGGCGTCGCCGACGATGAAATGCGCGTCCCTGCCGCTTTCGGCGAGCGATCTCGCGGCCGACTGTCCGCGCTGAGGGTTTCGGCCCACGATGGCGATCCGCGGGACGCCGGCCGCGACGAGGGCGCGTGCTGACGCCAGCCCGATACCGGCAGTGCCGCCGACGATCAGTGCCGACGATTCGGCGAGTTCCTTGGGCGCGGGTAGTTCGGTCATGAGTCAGTCCTTGTGGTCGTAGACGCGGAAGAGCGGCCTACCGTCTGCGGAGCGGTGGGCGATCTTGTCTGGGGCCTTAGGTGTCACCCCATGACATTAAAATGGTCAGACCGAAAGAGTCAAGGCTCGGGTACGTGCCGGGCCGATGATAATTCCTCGTTCGGTAGACCGGTTTTCCCCCGATTGAGTGGCGAAATCTGGTGGTGTCTGCCGCATTCTGGCCACCGGAGACCTACGCCGGGCGAATCGAAACAGATGATGAAAACCGACGACATGCAGAGCGCCGAAGAAGCCAATGCCGTGATCGTTGGGGCGCGCCGGTCAGGTTTCCATTGGACGCCCGAGTACCCACATCGCAGTAAGGACCGTCGCAATGTCGCACTCCACAACCACGAACATCCGTCATGGCTTCTTCCTTCTTGCCGGTGCTGCGGCGCTGTTGTTGACTTGGCCGCACGCATTTCGGTGGATGGCGGCCGGCGGGAACATCCTCAACCCGGTGACGTTCTTTGGCGACGCAATGGCGCCCGGCGGTACCGCCGCCTTCCTCAGCATCGATATGGCCATTGCCTGGCTGGTGTTCATGGTGTGGGTCGTGTTCGACAGCAAGCGCATCGGGCTGGGATACCAATGGGGCTGGATCTTCGTGGTGTTGTCCTACATTGGCGTGTCGATGGCCTTCCCGCTGTATATCGTGACCCGTGAACGGTATCTCGACAGGCGCGCTCAAAGTGATGAAGCGGGCACGCAGGCGCGCACGGAGTTGGGCTGACCGGATCGGTGGTTGCGCTCGGACCCTGGCAACGGCGCGACTTTGGTGAATTGGCCAGACCCGACGAGACCGCCCTCCGACTGCCCGCCGCGGTGCACGCATTGGTCGAGAACGGGCACGGTCCTTAACTGTCTGGCTTCCTGAGGTCATGCCCCGACCTGGTGGGCGCCAACAGGTTAGCGGTGGTCTTGGGCGAGCCGACTGGCGGCGAGTTCGCCGCTGAAGATGGCGGCCTCCACGCCGGCGTGGGCGAAATAGTCGCCGGCCAGGTAGATGCCGGGTGGCATCTCGGCATGCAGCGAGTCAAGGCGTCCGTAGTGGCCCGGGTTGGCAATCGACAACCCGCGTCGATAGTGAAACAGTTCGACGAAGTCTGGTTCCGAGGCAGGCCCGTAAACCTCGTGCACCGCGTCGATGGCGGACTTGATGATGGCGTCGTCGCTCAGATGCTCCAGCGGGGGAGTGTAGAAGTACACGCCGACCGCCTCGCCGCCGGGGGGAACGGCTGTGGGCTGTCGTTTGCTCAGCAAAACGCAAGCGCCCCAGTCTCGTTCCATGTTGGCCGGCAGCGCCACGCTGGCGTGATGCTGGGGCCAGGGGTTGCGCTTGTAGCAGACTTGGACGTGGGCATAGTCGGAGTACAGGCACTCGCGCAGTTTCTTCGTCGAAGCCTCTGGGATCAGCTCACTCAACAATTCGGCGGCTACCCCGGGTTCGGGCGCCACGATCACCGCGTCCACCGTGTGTGTCTCGTCGGCAGCGGAGACCACATAGCCATTGCCGGCCTTGGTGATCCGCTCGACCGGGGCGCTGAGCCGCAGGTCCAGTCCGGGGCTGCCTTTGATCAGCCAGTCGCAGATCTGTCCCATGCCCTGCGGCGGCACCGATAACGACAGCCGGTAGAACTGCTTGAGCACTGCGTGGAACAGCGCCGGGGACAACCAGCTCATCGGCACCGCGTACAGAAAACCCATGTAGGGCACCGTGATGTAGTTGTGGCCCCGGTCGCCCAGTACTCGCCGCGACCAAGTCTCCAGGCTCTCCCCGGAGTCGTGACGGGCCAACTCGGCGCCGTCGAAACACAGTTTGGGCCCCGGGGTGAGCAACTGTTTGACGACGCCGGTCGCGATCCGCAGCTTGTCTTTCCATGACAGCGCGGACATGCCCAGAAAGCTCAACACCTGATCGAACTTCGCGGTGTAGCGCCGACCGTCGGCATCGAGCACCTCGGTGTCGGCGTTCCAGCGCACCAACTCGTCGTAGTGACCCATCTCTTTGAGGATGGCGTTGGTGCGCGGATAGATTCCGCCCATCAGAAACAGGGCGCCGGAGCCCAGGTTGAACCCGTCCTTGAGCACTTGGCTGGTGCGTCCACCCACGTGATCCTGCGCCTCAAACAGCACTGCCTCGTGGCCGTGCTTGCGCAACGTGTACGCCGCCGCACACCCGGCGGGACCGCCACCGATCACCGCTACCTTCATCGCAACTCCTCGTTGGTCTTGTCTGGAATCGCCGACCGCCGACGTCAGCTTACTGCATTATAGTTATAATGGTCAGTCCGTATCTGATCTTGTGTCGTGCCGCTCGGGGAAACGGCGTTCAGTCGAAACTGTCCAGGGCGTCCAAGTCGTCGATGGCCGTGGTCATCCTCCGGATGAACTCCCGTGAGACTGCCGGGAGCTGCATCTGCGGGGCCTCCGGCGGCTGGCCGAGTGTGCCGGTCCACCAGGCCAGCGCGGAGAACAGGTTGTGCCGGTACAGCCGCCACGCGGTGTCGAATCCCACCTGCGGGGTGCCAGCGGCGTGTAGTTGTTCGGTGTAGTAGGCCACCAGATCGCGTTCCCAGGCGCGGCGGTTGTCCGGCGTCAGCGCGGTGGACAGCGCATAAGCCAGATCGCGGCCCCAATTGCCTTTGCAGGCGCACTGCCAGTCGGTTAGACCCATCTCCCCGTCGGTGTCGATGTACCAGTTCTTGAGGTGTACGTCGGAATGGATCAGGGTGCGAGGCAGCTTTCGGTGCTCCTCGACGCTACGCAGTGTCGCCGGCCAGATCTCGTGGGCGCGGGCGAACAGGCGCGGCGGGATTACGTCCTGGGCCATGGTGAAGCCCCGCGCGCAGGATGGGCCGAACCCCGCTGCCTCCACGGTGATCGTGAAGTAGTCCTCCCAGTCGTTGAACTCGTGCAGGGAGGACTTCAGCTCCGGGCCGTCGAGGTACTTCGCATGTAGTTTCGCCAGCAGTCGCAGTTGACTGCGGGCTTGCTGCAGGGTCAGCTCGAACGCCTCAGACTCATGCGAGCAGAAGGTCACCTCTTCGCCTAAGTCGTGCATGACGGTGACCGAGTTGAGCGTCTCCGGGTCGTATCGGGCGAACAGTGGCTGCGGAGCCCGGACGTCCAGGGTAGGCCGTACGCTGTTGTAGAAGACCGGCTCGGCCGCGACGCCGCCGTTCATGCCCAGGATGTACCGGCTCTGCAGGCTCATCGTGCCCTTGCAGAACACACTCGCAGGCAGTCCCTCCTCGGTGCCGGTCTTGTTCCACGTCAGATAAATACGCCGGCGACTGGAGGTACCTGCGTCCGGTGGTCCGAGTCGGTGGGACAGTACCTGCGCACCCGAACCGCTGCTGGTCAGTACGGCGGTCAACCAGGTCGGTGTGATCTCCTCGTAACTCAACGGCAGCTGGTCGCCGGACGAGAGGGTACGGTTTCGGCCAAGCTCGACCTCCTCGGCGTAGTTTTTCTTGATCTGATCGAACGTGACGGTCATGATCTCCCTTTCCGGCTCCGGGCCGGCATCGATGAACAGGTCGAGGCTTACAGTTGCTGTTCCAGCAATTTGGCGGCGTCGTGGTCGAGCGCCAGGTCCGCGTATACGCGGGTCGCCATCGCGAACATCGCATCGCCCCGCTCGGTCTGCTTGACCTGCGCCCCGAAGGCAAGGGCCATGTACAGGCCGTAGATGGACTGTGTGCGGTACTCGAGCCAGCAGTCATCCCAGGACCAATCCCGTACGCCCGCCGCGATAAGGCTCCGGTGGTAATCGGCCATCAGGTCTTTTTCGTGGTGCCGTCGTTGCTCAACGGACAGGCTGACACCCAAGTAGTACGAGGCGTCGATGGTCGGTGGTCCCAGCCTCACGGTCTGCCAGTCCACGACAATGATCCGTGGAGCGCCTGGATGCGTCGCCAGGAGCATGTTGTCCAGTCGGTAGTCACCGTGCTGCACGACTCGGGGAGTTCCCCAGCTGCGCACCCACTTCGGGGCAAGTGGGGCGACCCGTTCGATCAGCGTGACGTGCTCGGGTTCGAGTTTGTCTCCGAAGCGCGCGAGAATAGCCTGAGCCTGACCTGGCACCTCGTCGAACAGCGCTACGGTTCGGCTGTGATCGAGCCACGGCTCAGTGGCGAGTCGGGGGTCGTTCCAGCGCGGTGCCTGCAGGCCGACAAGTTCCTGCAGCGCTGCCGACGCTTGGTCGACCGAACTGCCCTGCAGGACGTCGCCGGGCTCGGTCCGGTCCGACAGATCAGTCATGACCACGGTTGTCCAGCCGTGCTGTGCGTCGAACGCCGCGTATTCGCAGTGCGGCAGACCCATTTGGATGGTGGGTGCGATCTGCTGGTAGAAGCGGACTTCGGCCTCATACGCGCCGGTGCGTATCCCCATTTCACGGCTGCCATCGTCGGTGGACGCAAGCTTGACGATCACCGAGTCGGGCGCACCCGGCTCCGCTCGGTCGTAGGAAAGGGTGGCGCGCAACAGCGAACCGAGCTGACCGGTTCCGACCACAGCGATCTCAACCGTCTCCACGGTGCTGTCGGTGATCCGTTTTGCGCCACGCAGCATGCCAGTGAACCAGGCGGAGGTCAGATCCTCGGGGCTGCGCGCGATTGTGGTCATGCGAGTGCACCAATCGTTGGTTTCGACGGTGGATTCATCGGCGCGTCCTCTTCCCTGGTTTGATCGGCGGATAGGTCGGTTGCGGCGATCAGGTGGTGGCACAGAACGCGGCAAGCACCGCGTCGAGGTCGGCCGGGGCGTTGCCGTGCAAGATCACCCGGTGGGCGCCGGCGTCGAGCAGCTGGCGGGCGCGTGCGGCACAGTGTTGCGCGTCTCCGATTGCGGCCCCATCGAGCAACCATGATTCGGGGTAAACGGCGGCCAGGCGCCGCAGCTCGTCGGTGGAGAAACTCGTGACGTCGGCCATCCGCCCCACCAGCAGCGGGTGCTCGCGAACGCGGCGCAGCACAGCCGGATCCCAGCCGTTGGCGCGCACGATCAGTTCGCCGTAACCGGGCCACTGCATGTAGGTCGTCATCCGTCGCACCACTCGTAGCAGCACCTGCTCCTCCGGCTGGTCGCACGCGGTGACCAACATCGCCCACACCCGCAGTGCATTCGGATCCCGGCCAGCGTGTTCGGCAGACTTTCGTACCCGGGCAACACTGTCGGCGACCGCCTCATCGGTCCAGTGCGAGTGCAGGATCAAATCGTCGAATGCGCGCCCGGCCATCTCTTGGGTCTTTGGCCCGAGCGCGCCGAGCGCCAGGCGGGGTGCGCACGCCAATTCCACTCCGAGTGTCAGTCGACCGGGGAAGCGGCCCAGTGGCCCGTCGTGGTCGGCTACGGTTCCGCCGCTCCACAGCGTGCGCAGCACTCCGGCCGCGTCTTCCAGCATCGCGGTACTTGGGCGGAGCATGCCCCAGGCGTCCCACTGGTGGTTCGGGCCCCGGCCCATGCCCATGGTGAACCCACCACCGGCCAGCTGGGCCATGGTGGCGCCGTAGGCCGCCAGATCCATCGGATGGCGGGTGTGCGGGAATGTCACGGCGGTGACAATCTCCATCTCTCCGGCCAGTGCGGCGGCGTAGCCACCCAACACGGCGCTGTGCTTGACGTTCAACCGCTCCGACACCAGGACCGCGCCGAATCCGCGCTCCGCTCCGTCCCGGACCTCGCGGGCCACCGGCGCGGCGGAGGATACGTGGCCGGGAACCACGTAGTAAGCCAGGGACCGGGTATCAGACCCTATTTCGCTCATGTCCGCCTCTCGTTGGCTGGGTTCCGGGCTTGCGGTACGGCCGTGTCTCCGGCCAATTTGCTCAGCAGTGCCGGAACGCTTGACGTCACATACTTCCTCTGATGGGGGCCGACGCCAATGGCGTTGGCAGGCAACGTTCTCGACGCCGGCTGGACAGATGCGTCGACTGCGGCGCCGACCACATTCGTCACGAGGTAGAGCTTGGCCACTTCCGCCAAACCAGTTCCCTGTTATGGATAAAGAGCGATGCGCTGTGGCTGACTGCTCGCTGCGCGCGTGCAGCGTCGGCAAACGGGGCGGTATCAGCAGCCTCGGAGCGTGCGAATGATCAACAGTGCGCTTCCCACCTCGATGGCGTGGCCATCGATGGCATAGCCGAGTAATTCCTCAGCCTGGGCGAGACGATAGGTCACGGTCTTGTAGTGCACATGCAGAAGCGACGCGGTGCGGGTCTTGTTGCAGCCGTGGGTGAGATAGGTGAAGAGCGTCTCTCGCAAACGCTCGCTCATCTCATCAGCCGTAGCCAGCGGTCCGAGCCGATCAGTGGCGAAGCGGAGTGCCCGTCTCGGGTTGGTGCACAGCACACACGCCAACTCCACGTCTCGGTGCCGCACCACACCCGCAGATGGATTGTCGGCTAGGCGTAGCATCTGCTCGGTCTCTCTCGCCTGTTCGTGGGAGCGTCGGAAGCCGAGGCGGCCACTGCCGAGCGAGCCGATCGCCACCAAGACGCCGGCGTATGACGTGGCTGCTACCGCATCGACTCGCTCTCGTGACGGCTCCTCGGGCCAGGTCAGCCAAGCCCACAAGGTACCGTCGCCTACGGGTAGAACAAGTCTCGATCCGCCTGCGACTTCGCTGATCTTCTCCACCGCGCGCCGGGGATCTCCGGTGGCCTCCACCGGTGTCAACACGAGCGCTACGTGATATCCGCCGACATCGTGATGCAGTACCGAACTCGCCGCGTTCTCGTCGGCCGACCCGTCCTCCAGCAACTCGCGAATCACTTCGGCAGGACATCGAGCCAGGCCGGCAGGGCGCAATCCGCCGAAGTCCCTGCGGTATTCGGCGGTGATCAGATCACAGCATCGGTCGATGAACGCAAACATGTGGTCAGATGACAAGTCCAACACGTCCGGCAACAGCGTGGACCCGGTCAATTGCTCGGTCACGAAACAGTGCCAGTGACGCCAGGTCAACTCATGGCCGTAGCGATATGCGCGCAGCATGTCGGTGATGTCCGCACCCGATGCCAGTAACCGGCGCATCAGCCTGCGCGCGCCCGGCGGCGGCTCGGCCGTGGCAGGGGACACGCCGAACGCCAGAGTCGAGAAGAGGACGCCGATGTTCTGATCGGTGCTCTCACGCAGCGCGTCGACGGTCTCCGGCTCATTTTGCGGCGCCAACTGGGGCAGTTTCGTCAGCAACTGCTCGGTGATCGTGGCGGCAATCTGACCGGAACGTAGCAGCGTCTCACGAGCCAAACGCTGGGCTGCCTCAGCCGCCGGCGTCACCATGATGCTCGATGATCCCCGTGCGGCTGGACACCCCATTGTCTTCAAAATCTACTGGAGTGGAAGGCGTCACAGCGGAGTGGCGGTGGCGCCGTTGCGGCCGCGATCAGCCTTATCGAAGAACTGCTGGGAACGCTCCATCACGGTGGTGTTGCCGGCGCACAGCGCGTAGCCCCACATCGCTTCGACGCGAAGTTGGTCGTGCAGGGGGCGGCCGATGATTTCCAGTACCGTCTCCTTGGCGGATTCGATGGCGGCCTGATCGCAGCGCAGGATCCGCTGCACTACGGCATCGGTCTCCTCCATCAGCGTCTCGTGTGGCACTACTCGAGCGACCATGTTCGCGGCCAGCGCCCGTTGCGCGGAGATCGGCTCCCCGGTGAGCAGCAGCTCCAACGCGACCCCGACCCCGCAGGTGTTGACCAGTCGCACGATGCCGCCGTCGGCCGGATGCATGCCGCGTCGGACCTCGAAGGTGCCGAACTGGGCGCGGTCGGAGGCGATGCGGATGTCGCAGGCCATCGCCAGTTCGACACCGTGGCCGACGCACCAGCCGTTGATCGCGGCGACAATGGGCTTGTTGATGCGCGATAGCGGCCCACGGGTGATCCCGGAGACACCGTCCTCGAGGCGTTCGCGCCCAACCATCGGTCCGACGGTCTGCCACTCGGGCGCATGGGTTTTCAGATCGGCTCCGGCGGTGAAGGCGTCACCGGAGCCGGTGATCACGGCAACGCGCAGCGCCGGGTCGTCGCGGAAATCGCGCCAGATCTCACACAACAGCTCGTGGGCTTCGATGTCGATGGCGTTTTTGACATCCGGACGGTTCAGCGTGATGTGGGCGACTTCGTCGCGCTTCTCGTAGAGCACCTTCGCGGTCATGACCGGGCCTTTCGGTTGATGGCTAGCGCGACGGCGTCGCGTCGAGGATGGCGGGGAGGGTGGCGCGGTGGAATCCGTTGAATGCGCTGTTGTGTTGCGCCGGTTGCAGTTCCCACCAGCCCGGCTTGGCGTTTGGTGCTCCGCCGTCGACCCGAATGCAGGTCCCGGTGATGAAGCTGGCGGCAGGGGACAACAGGAATACCACCGCGGCGGACACCTCGGCCTCGGTGCCGAAGCGTTGCAGCGGGATTTCACGGGCGACTTGGTTGCGGATGAACTCGGTGTCCTTGCTGTCGTAGGTGTCCAGTCCGCTGGATGCGATGGAGCCGGGCGCGATGGTGTTCACCCGCACGCCCGCTGAGGCCCACTCAGTCGCCGCGGATTCACTCAGCGTCAGCATGCCGCCGCGGGCGGCCGCCGAGTGCGCGAAGTGTGGCCAGCCGTTCCAGATGTCGGCGATCATGTTCACGATGGCCCCGCCATGGTCCTTCATCCACTTCGTGTAGACCTCGCGCATCACGATGAACCCGCCGGTGAGATTGTTGCGCACCACCGCCTCGAAGCCCTTGGTGCTGATGGTCTCCAGGGCTGCGCGATACTGGCCCCCAGCGTTGTTGAATAGTCCATCGATGCGGCCGTGCTCGGCCAGGATCGAGTCGACGACGTCGGCGACAGCACCTTCGTCGCGGATATCCGCACTATGGGTGCTGACCCGTCCGCCGTCGGAGCTGATCTCAGCCGCGACGGCGGCGAGTTTCTCGTGACTGCGGCCGACGATCGCGACGGACGCACCCAGCGCGGCCAACTCGTGTGCGGTGCAGCGGCCGATTCCGCTGCCCCCGCCGGTGACGACCACTGTTCGCCCGGCGAACAGATCCTTGGTGAAGACTGACTGATAACTCATAGCGCTCCTTTAGCTCTGGGCTTCCCGAAGTTGTTCGCGCAGAACCGCCTTCTGCACCTTGCCGCTGGCGGTATGCGGCAGTGCGCCGACCAAGTGGATCTCCTTGGGGACCTTGTATCCAGCGATGAGGCCTCGGCAGTGCACCGAGAGGTCCGACTGATCGACCTGCGCATGGGAGCGGAGGACGACGAACGCCACGATGCGTTCGCCCCACTTGTCATCGGGGGTGCCGACGACGGCCACTGATTCGACCGACGGGTGCGCCGCCAGCGCCCGCTCGACTTCGGCGGAGTAGATGTTCTCGCCGCCGCTGATGATCATGTCCTTCAGTCGGTCGACCAGGAAGACATTGCCGCCCGCATCGTGGACACCGGCGTCGCCGGTGTGATACCACCCGTCGTGGATTGCGGTAGTCGTGGCGTCTGGTTTGTTCCAGTAACCGTTGAACATCCATGGTGAGCGCACCAGGATTTCGCCCGTGTTACCCGGGGCTACATCGCATCCGGCCGGGTCGATGATTCGCAGTTCTACCGCGGGCATCGGTTGCCCACAGGACTTCAGTAAATCGGGATCGTCGAGGCAGTGCTGATCCGGTCGCAGCAGGGTGATGATGAACGTTTCGGTGGTTCCGTAGAACTGCACGAAATCACAACCGAACAGTCTCAGTGCTTGCTGCAAAGTGTGCGGTCCGATCGGTGAACCGGCATACAGGATTCGGCGCAGCGACGAGAAATCTCCTGACCGTGCCGCCTCGTGATTCAGCAGCAGCTGTATCGCGGTGGGGACCAGACAGGTCACCGTGGGGCGGTGCGCCGTGACGGCGGCGACGAAGGCTGTGGGATCGAATTCCGGCAGGATCGCCAGTGAGGCACCGTGATACAACGCCGAGAGTGAAACCCAGGTGCCGGCCAGATGGAAGTTCGGCATCACCATCAACCCGATGTCCTCGGAATCCCAACTGACCGATGGCTCTGCTGATGCGGCACTGAACCATCGCATGAGGGCGCCGTGTGAGATCGGTACCCCCTTGGGAGTGGCCGTGGTCCCCGAGGTGTAGGCCAGCAAAGCAATGGTGTCGTCGACCAGTCTGATGGCCGGTTCCTCCGTCCCGGCATTCTCGGCCCAATCCGCCACCGTATCTTCCGGTACGACCTCGACGGGGGTTTGCGTCGCGTCGCGGACGTGGCCGGCGAGTTCGATGCAGTCGGAACCAGCGAAGATCAGCGGCAGGCGGGCATCTCCGACCACCTCGGCGAGTTCCGCTGGGGCGCAACGCCAATTCAACGGGGTCAGGGCGCATCCGGCTTTGTTGGTACCCAGCCAGATCTCGAACAATGCCGCAGAGTTCTTGCCTAGATAGCCGATGTGGGAGCCAGGTCGAATACCGGCCCTGACCAGTGCGCTCCCGATTCGGTTCGACCGGTCGTCGAGTTGGGCGTAGGTCACAACACGATCGGGCGCGATCAGGGCGGCCTTGTCCGGATGCGTGTCCGACCAGCCCCGCACGACGTCGGGGAGGCCGCGGATGTCGGGATCGAGCATCGACGCTCCATTGCAATTAATACGAATGGTCAGACCGTAGATGTATTTGGGGGAGAGGTCAAGACCGATGGTCTGACAAGGACACTCACCTATTGGTGGGTGAAGTTGGGGGGCGCTTCTCGGTGAACGCGGCCATGCCCTCGGTCTGGTCGTCGGTGGCGAATGCCGAGTGGAACAGCCGTCGCTCGTAGAGCAGGCCCTCGGCCAGGGTGGATTCGAAGGCTCGGTTGACGGCCTCCTTGGCCATCCGTGCCGCCGACAGCGACATTCCCGCGATGGTTTTGGCGAGGTTGCCGGCCTCGGCCAGCAGCTCGTCGGCGGGCACGACCCGCGAGACCAGGCCGGAGCGTTCGGCTTCGGCGGCGTCGATGGTGCGGCCGGTCAGGATCAGGTCCATCGCCTTGGCTTTGCCGATGGCCCGGGTCAGCCGCTGGGAGCCGCCCATGCCGGGCAGCACACCGAGTTTGATCTCGGGCTGGCCGAACTTCGCGGTGTCGGCGGCGATCAGCAGGTCGCACATCATCGCCAGCTCGCAGCCGCCACCCAGGGCGAACCCGGCGACCGCGGCGATGGTCGGGGTGCGAACGGCGGCCAGCTTCGACCAGGAGGCGAAGAAGTCGGCGGCGAATACCTGCGCGAAGCTCAGGTCGGCCATCTCTTTGATGTCGGCGCCGGCGGCGAACGCCTTGGCGTTGCCGGTGATGATGATCGCGCCGATGCCGGGGTCGTCGTCGAGTTCGGCTGCGGCGGTGGTGACTTCGTTCATCACCTGGCTGTTGAGGGCGTTGAGCGCCTGGGGCCGGTTGAGGGTGATGGTGCCGACGCGACCGTCGCGCTCGACCAGGATGGATTCGTAACTCATGGGCTGCTCCTTAGAAGGTGAGGTCGGGATCGGCTGGGGCGAAGTAGCTCTCGATGTCGGCGGCAGTCACCTCGGCCAGGGTGGCCGGGGACCACTGCGGGTTGCGGTCCTTGTCGACCAGCTGGGCGCGAATGCCCTCCACCAGATCGTGGGTGCGCAGCGAGGCCACCGATACCCGAAACTCCTGGACCAGAACCTCTTCCAGCGTGGCCAGCTTCGCGGCCCGGCGCACCGATTCCAGGGTCACCGCGCAGGCGATCGGGGAGCGGGTGCCGATCAGTTCGGCGGCGGCGTTGGCCTCCGGGTTGGCGTGTCCGGCGAGCGCGGCCACGATCTGCGCGACACTGTCGTGGGCGTAGCAATCGTCGATCCAGTCGCGTTGCGCGGCAAGCGGGCTCGGCGGCGGCGTGGTTGCGTGGGCGGCCAGCGCCTCGGGCAGCCCGTCGGCGATGATCGCGTCGGTGAATGCGGCCAGCGCGTCGTGGGCGACGAAGTGGTCGGCGAAATCCAGCTCGATGGCGTCCGCGCCGGAGAACGGGGCCCCGGTCAGTGCCGCGTGCAGGCCGAGTTGGCCCGGCGCCCGCGACAGGAGATAGGTACCACCGACGTCGGGAATGAAGCCGATACCCACCTCGGGCATCGCCATCTTCGTGGTGTCGGTGACCACCCGGGTGTTGGCGTGCGCCCCCACCCCGACGCCGCCACCCATCACGATGCCGTCCATCAACGCCACATACGGCTTGGGGAACCGGCCGATCGCCGCGTTGAGCAGATATTCGTCGTACCAGAAGCGTCGGGCGTCGGCGCCGTCGGCTTTGGCGCTGTGGTAGATCGCGACCACGTCACCGCCGGCGCACAGCCCGCGTTCGCCGGCTCCGGCCAGCACCACCGCGCGCACCGCCGGGTCCTCGGCCCAAGCCGTCAGCGTCGCGGTCATCGCGGCCACCATCGGGGCGTTCAGCGAGTTGATGGCTTTGGGGCGGTTGAGGGTCAGCTGGCCCACCCCGCCCTCGACGTGGGCCAGTACCTCGTCAGATTCAGCTACCACGCCGCGGGACCCGCTACGTCAAGCCGAGTTGGGTCAACAGGGTGGCGACATTCCAGTAGGCGTGCACCGAGACCGCCCGGCCATCGTTGTCGACCTCCCATACGTCGAGCCCGGGAACGTCGAACGAGCGACCGGTGGGCGCGACCCCAGGTGGGAACCCCTCCCCGGTGTGGGTGCCGAGCATCCGCCATTCCTGCGATACGCGGCGGTTGGCGACGTCAACGAGGGGCTCGCCCACGGCATGAAACGCCATATCGGGGAACCCGGCCCATGCCGAGGTGAAGAATCCGCCGGCCTGTTCGTGGTCGGTGATCGGTGCGGGCAGCGACGGGTCTTCCCACTGCACGCTCGCGGCAATCACATCGAGCGCCGTCGCCAAATTCCGCTGGTTCCATGCGGCGAAATATCGGGCCGGGTATCCGGCGAGATCGCTGGTGGTGCTGGTCATACGGAAGGTCCTTTCCGGACGTCAGAGGTTGCCGCGGCACCCAGGCTAGGGCCGTCGCCGCCGGGTGGTCGTCCCCCTAACGGGAGGTTATCGGCGCCCGCGGTGAGCATGTCGAGCGCTACGTCGGCGATCATGTCTTCCTGGCCACCGACCAAGCCCCGGCGGCCGACTTCGAGCAGAATGTCTCGTACGTCGATGCGGTAGCGCTGAGCGGCGTTTTCGGCGTGGCGCAGAAAGCTGGAGTACACGCCGGCGTAGCCGAGGGTCAAGGTTTCCCGGTCGACGCGCACCGGCCGGTCCTGCAGCGGGCGGACCAGATTTTCCGCGGCGTCTTGCAGGGTGAACAGATCGCAACCATGAGACCAGCCGTGCAAGTCAGCGACGGCAACGAACGCTTCGATGGGGCAGTTGCCTGCTCCGGCGCCGTGGCCGCACAGCGACGCGTCGACACGGTAGGCGCCTTCTTCGACCGCGACCACCGAGTTTGCCACCGATAGCGACAGGTTTTCGTGGGCGTGAATGCCGATCTGGGTGTCCGGGTCGAGAATGTCGCGGTAGGCGCGCACCCGGTCACGCACATCGCGCATCGTCAGACGCCCACCGGAGTCAGTGACGTAGACGCAGTGCGCGCCAGCGTCGGCCATGATCTTCGCCTGGCGCGCAAGGAGATCCGGCGCGGCCATGTGCGACATCATCAGAAATCCGGACACATCCATACCCAGCTCGCGGGCCTTGGCGATGTGCTGCTGGGCGATGTCGGCCTCGGTGGCGTGGGTGGCTACCCGCACCGATGTGACACCTAGGTCGTGGGCGGCTACCAGATCGTGGACGGTGCCGATCCCGGGCAGCAGCAAGGTCGTCAGCCGGGCGTTGGTGATTGACTCGGCCGCGGCGGCGATCCATTGTCCGTCGGTGCAGCTGCCGGGCCCATAGGTGAGGCTGGAGCCGGCCAACCCGTCGCCGTGCGCGACTTCGATCGCCGCAACGCCGGCGGCGTCTAGGGCGGTGGCAATGCGGCGGACTTCATCGACCGCGAGCCGGTGCCGGACCGCGTGCATGCCGTCGCGAAGAGTGACGTCTTGGAGGTAAAGCTCTGTCATTGCACCCGTTCCGGTGTTTGTGCGGCAAGGGTTTCGCCAACCCGCAGTGCGGCTGAGGTCATGATGTCGAGGTTGCCGGCATACGCGGGCAGATAGTGGGCCGCGCCCTCGACCTCCAGATACACCGACACCTGCCAGCTGGGGCGGCCGTGTTGAGCTTCGACCAAGTTATGGGCCGGGTCGCCGGCGTCGATTGCCCGAAACTGCACTCGTTGTTTCAGCCGGTAGCCGGGGACGTAGGCGGCGACGGTGTCCACCATCGTCGCCACCGACCTTTCGACCGCGTCAAGGTCGGTATCGCCGATCAGGCAATGCACGGTGTCGCGCATGATGAGCGGTGGCTCAGCCGGATTGAGCACGATGATCGCCTTCGCACGCTTCGCGCCGCCGACGACCTCCAATGCCTTGGTTGTGGTCTCGGTGAACTCGTCGATGTTGGCCCGGGTGCCCGGGCCCGCGGACTTCGACGCGATTGAGGCGACGATCTCCGCGTAGAGAACCGGTGTGCAGCTGCTGACCGCCGCGGCGACGGGAATGGTGGCCTGCCCGCCGCAGGTCACCATGTTGACGTTTGACCTGTCCAGGTGTTCGTGCAGGTTGACTGCCGGGACGACGAACGGACCGATCGCCGCTGGCGTGAGATCGACCAGTGTCTTACCGTGCGGCGTCAGGAGTCGGGCGTTGTTGTGATGCGCGGCCGCCGAGGTCGCGTCGAAGATCAACGCGATGTCATCGAAGTCCGGCCTAGCCAACAGGCCCCGCACACCGTCCGCAGTGGTCGGTACGCCGAGACGGCGTGCCCGATGTAAGCCGTCGGAGTCCTTGTCGATACCGACCATCGCGCCCACCTCAAGGCGGTCCGACAGCCGCAGTATTTTGATCATCAGATCGGTGCCGATATTGCCGGACCCGATGACTGCTACCTTGGTGCGCGTCATCGGTCTGCCTCGGTGAAAGAGACTTCGACCGAGCCGATTCCGTCGATCACCGCTCGGTAGGTACTGCCAGGGTGCACGGGCACCATCGGTCCTAGCGCCCCGGAGAGCACGATATGCCCGGCCAGCAGCGGAGCCCCGTTGTCACAGGCAGTCCGGGCCAGCCACCGTAGTGCGTTGAGTGGGCTGCCCAAACAATCCGAACCTCGTCCGCTGGACACGGCAACCCCGTCTTGGGTGAGCTGCATACCGAGGGAGGCGAAGTCAACGTCGGCTGCGTCGACGACCTCTGCTCCCAGCGCGAAGAGGGCCGACGAACCGTTGTCGGCGATGGTATCGACGATGCTGATCGACCAGTCTCGCACTCGTGAGTCGACGATCTCGATGGCTGGTACCGCGATGCCGGCCGCTGCCCTGATCCGTGACTCCGAAAGTTCGCCGTCCAGATCTTCGGCTAAGATGAAGGCGATCTCGGCCTCGACCTTGGGCTGCAACAGTTTTCCGATAGAAGCGCTCGCTCCCGAAGCCAGCTGCATGTCGGCGAACAGCACCCCGGAGTCGGGTTGGTCGACGCCCAGTTGGCGCTGGACGGCGGGGGACGTCAGGCCGATCTTGTGGCCGACGATCCGGCGTCCGCGCGCCAGCGAGTCCTCGGTGAGCAGTTGCTGCACTGCATAGGCCGAGACGATGTCCTGGTCGCCCAGGATGTTACGGACCGGGTCGCATTGCAGCGGTGCGGCGGCCGCCGAGATCAGCCGATCTGCGGCCTGATGCAAGTCAGTTGTGGTGCGGGCCATGACGTTGAGTCCTTCAGATCGTGGGCAGCGGGGCGTCAGCCCATGCTGCTGCCGCCGTTGACGTAAATCGTTTGTCCGGTGATGAATCCGCTGTCTTTGCCGGCAAGGAAGGCGACAGCAGCCGCTACGTCAGCGGGATCGCCCGGGTGGCCCAGCGGCACTATGGCGGTTCCCTCCTCGATTACGTGAACGAGGCGCGGTGGTGCGCAGCCGGAGTCAAGCAACGTGGCCAGCTCAGGCGTGCGCACGTAACACGGCGCCACGGTGTTGGCCGTGATGCCGCTGGTGGCGAACTCGCGTGCGAGACCGGTGACCATCGCATGCACACCGCCTTTGGCGGCGTTGTACATGGCATGGTCCACCAGACCGGTACGCACTGAATCGGCACCGATGTTGATGATTCGACCGTGTCCTCGAGAGACCATGTGCGGCAGGGCGGCGCGCACGCAGTAGATGGTCGTCCACAGGTTGTTATCGATGGTGGCCCGCAGCGACTCCTCAGTGTGTTCCAGTGTCGGTAGGATTGCGCCGCCGCCCGCGTTGTTCACCAAGACATCGACGTGGCCGAGTGCCTGGACCGCAGCAGCGAACAGATCGTCGGCCACCCCGGGCTGGTTGAGCTGGCCGACGAAGCCTCCGGCGATCCGGGCCTTCTCTCGCAGCCGCTCCAGACTCTCGTTGCTGCGGACCGCGGCGAAAACTGTTGCACCATCGGCGATCATTCGCGTAGCGATACTCAGGCCGATGCCCGAGGCAGCACCGGTAACGACCGCCGTCCGGCCGCTCAACGCGCCGCTCATAGGATGATCGCCACGTCGGCAACGGCACGAAGATCCGTCATCGCAAGTTCCGCCCTTTTGAAGGCGATCCGGAGCTGACCGTCTCGGCGGCGGAGTCGGTAGCGGTAACGGCCGACGTAACAGTCCGAACGTCCGGCCCGGAACCTCCACACGGTGAACAGCGCAGTCACCGAAATCTCGTCCCCCGACGTCTCCAGCTGCACATTGAACACCTGGTGGTTGGTGCGGGAATGGGGAAATTCGCGGTGGGCATGTCGGCTGTTGAGGCGGGTGACCCTGGCCGCCAGCCGGGTGTAGTTGTCGTCGATGAGCATCAGATCCTGATTGGGATCGGCGTCGACCGCGTCATTGCAGGGCACCTCATATTTGATGTCCGGGTCGAACAGCAGCAGCCAATCGTCGAGTCGCCACCCGTCCAGCAACGCCGCCTCGGCGTAGAGAAACTCCTCAACTTCCGACCTGGTTACCGCGGCGACCGCAGCTCCTTCCTTCGCAGTCGGCGCGGTCATTTCGCGTCCGCCAAGTCCGCGGCGCTGCCCATTTGCTGCTGCCACCGCCGCCAGAAGGCCCGCATCTGTTCCTCATCGCTGGCAACCGGATCTCGTCCCATGCCGCGGGAGATGTCATTCCATTCGACTCCACCACTGGTGTAACCCTGTTGGCAGGATTCCAGCGCCTCCGCGTCGTCGGGGGTGGCGAAGCCGCCCGGGCCCAGAAACGTCAGAAAGCTGTCCAAGCGTCGTTGGCGCAATGCAGGAGATTCGTTGAGCGGAGCGAGTTCCCAAGCGGATACGTCGACGACATCGGGGGCGGGTGGGTAGAAGGTGCGAACCACCACGGCCATGATGTCGTTGATGACCAGGTTCGGGTAGATGACCAGGTTGCGATTCACTTCGGCCATCGCATGCGCGCGCTCCTCACCGTACTTTTCGACGAGTTCGGCCCGCAGTCGGTCGATTTCTACGCGCGAATCCTCACCGAACAGCGGCTCCCACTTGGCTACCGGGCGTCCCCACGGAGAGGAGTATTCGATCACAGCGTGACCGTTGCCGAGGTCGACCCCGCGGCCGAGGACGCCACCGCGCAGGTCGGTGCCGAGCGACACCAGGTACTTGAAGTAGGTGTCGTGGGTGGACTCGGCGTGATACCCGTCGAAGCTGTTCTCCACGAGTAGCTTCCAGTTCCCGCCGAAGCTGTACTGGTGACTGCCGCGGACCAACTCGGCCGACCCGCCGCAGCCGTCGATGACCAGGTCGAGGTAGTCCTTGGCGCCCGCCAGATAGGTCGGCAGATCCACGATATCGGGATCAAAGCTCGCGAATACGAAGCCGCGGTAGGTTTCCAACCGGGGTACCCGCTTGAGTCCCAGCTCCTCGAAATCCAAGCCGCCGGTGTACGCATCGCGGCCCGGCACTCCCTTGAGCTTTCCCTCGGAGTCAAAGGTCCATGCATGGTAGAAGCACTGGAACACTTTGGAATTTCCAGAATCCTGGCGGCATACCACCGCGCCGCGGTGGGTGCAGGTGTTGTGGAACACGTTGACGTTACCGGTTTTCACCCCGCGGACCATGAATATCGGCCGACCGCCGACCGAACGTCGCACGTAGTCGCCCGGCTCGGTGATCTCAGATTCGTGGCCGACATAGAGCCAGGACTTCCCGAAGACCCGGTCGACTTCTGCTCGGTGTACCTCCGGAGAGGTCAACGCCGAGCGGTGCACTCGGAACCGTTGATTTACCGTGTCATCGACCACCAGCGGCAGCTGCGCCACATCCTGGGTGGCCCGGGACACCGAGGGGCCCACCCCGGCGCTCATCGCTGACCCAAGTAGTCGGCGACCAGCGCGGAGAACTCACCGGCGCGCTCGATCTGGGTCCAGTGTCCGCATGCACTGAACACGTGCAGATCAGCGTTGGGTAGTAGCCCCATCATCGTGACCGAGACGTCTAGGGGAACAACCTTGTCCTCCTGGCCATGAACGAGCAGTGTCGGAGTGGCGATGCCGCGGACTTCTGATTCGGTGATAGCCAGTTCGGACCCGGCATGTTTGGGATCGAAGAACATGGCGCGGTACGCCTCGAAGACGCCGGCGGCGATACTGGCTTCGTGACGGATTGCGACGAGTTCGTCGGTGATCATCGTCGGGTCGACCGCGAAATAGGTACGCAATAGCTCGCGCATCGCGTGATGAGAGGGTTCATAGGCCCGCAGCGCGGCCAGACCGTCGGTGAGCGTCATACCGACTCCCGGAGTGCCCATCAGCACCATCTTGGTGATTCGGTCCGGCCGGTCGATGGCCATCTGTAGCGCGATGCGCCCACCCAGCGAGTTGCCGACCACCGCAGCACTTCTGATGTCGTGTGCGTCGAGGAACGCCCAGACATGGTCGGTCCAGGTGCGCAGTGAATAAATGATGTCATCGGGTCGTTCGGTTGCGCCGAACCCGACAATATCGGGGGCGAGTACGTGAAATTTGTGGGACAACGGCCCGATGTTGTACTGCCAGTTGGCCAGTCCCGAGACGCCGGGGCCGGAACCGTGCAGCATGATGACCGGTTCGCCGGAGCCGGCCTCAAGGTAGGTGGTTTTGATGCGTCCGGCATCGATGGTGTGCGGCTCTAACACCATCTCCGTCTCGGTCGGTTTCGTCATCGCGGGTTCCCTTCCTGGAATACGGCAAAACACTTGTTGGAGTTGAAGACATCGGTGGTGACGAGCTCCGACCAGGCCAGGTCCAGGCTGAGCTCGTCGGCCGCGCCGGTCAGGCAGAACCAGTTGAGCATTTCGTGCTGACCGGCCTCGACGATGTCGCGGCTGGGAGTGGCGCGCCACGCGTCGTAGTCGCGGTCCACGAACAGCTGATAGAGCCGGCGGTCGGCGTCGGTGTCGGGTGTGATGTGCCAGGTCTTGTCAGTCAAGAACGCATGCGACCAACTCGAGGACGCCACCAGGGCCACGCGCAGGTCGGTGTCCCGGAACGCCTGGGCGACTGCGCGGCCCAGCGCGAAGCAACGGGCTGGAGTGGGCCCGGCCGGATCAAGCCGTTCGTCTGCGATGGCGGCGAATCGGGCCAGGCCACCCCGGCGCGCGATTGCATGTTGCCCGTAGCAGTTGACCGTGATGGGGATGATCCGGTAGTCGAATTGTGCCCCGGCGTGGGGGTAGTCCAGGAACAGCTGAGTGTTGACGATGGCATGGGGAAACGGTGCGTTGCTGCGCTTCTGGTAGGAGTAGGCGATGTCGAATCCGCGAGCGATCAAGGCGTTAGCCAGCTGACGGGCGCGCTCGGCGTCGCCGTGCAGAGTGATGGCGGAGTCGTCGGGTAGGTCCCAGGCGTTCGGGCTGCCCCGGTGATTCATCAGCTCGAAGGGGTTGACGTCGACGTCGTCGTAGGCGAGTACGCAGAACGGCGGGACGATCTCTTCCCGGAAGTTTTCGTACTGATCGTCGCCCCACACCACCACCACATCGGGGGCGAATTCGTCGAGGGCATCACGGCAGCGAGAAAGGTTGTCCACCAGTACCTTGCGGTGCTGTGCCGCGGCTGCGACACCGCCGTCGGCGCCCCATTCGGCGCGCATCGGCGCGGTCCAGTTGGCGGGATCCTTCGCTTCGGCGGGAATGTCGGGATCAGTCAGTGTCCAACGCAGGAGATCCGCCATGTGGTCGTCTGTCCCGGCCAGCAGCGGATAGTGGGTCAGGCCCAGCCCCAGGAATTGCGCCATAGTGTTCCTCCAGATTGGTGCGGCTGATCCTGCGACGCAGGTCGGCGGGAAGGTCGCCCACGATGTCATCGATGGGTTCGGGCATTGCGGGGAATGGGTAGTCGGATCCGAACATGACGTGGTCGTGGCCGAAGAGCCGGACCGCCGCGCGCAGCGCACTTCGGTCGTATGTCAGTGAGTCGCACCATAATCGGCCGGCCAGCCGACTTGGCAGGGCTGGTGTTCCGGCGTCGTTGCCGGCCAGCCTCGCCCCCTTGTCGAGCCGCCCGATCATCGCTGGCAATGCGCCGCCACCGTGCGCCAAACAGAGTCGCACCTCGGGTCGGCGTACGAGTGCGCCGCCGGTTATCAGTGCTGCTGCCGCGAGAGCCGTCTCGATCGGCATTCCGGCGCCGAAACCGAGTCCCAGACCCGTCACCCGAGGCGATAGATCCTGGTCGCTGGGGTGGACCAGCACCATGGCGCCGAGTTCATGCGCCACAGCAAAGAATCGGTCCAGGCTCGGATCGCCCAACTCGGTGTCGACGACCTGCGTGCCGATCTCGACTCCGAGGAATCCCGGACGCCGCATGCACCGACGCATCTCCTCGACGGCAAGGTCGGGATCCTGGAGGGGGACGGCGCCCAGCGCAGCGAACCGGGTGGGGTGTTGCTGCACGAGTCGGGCAAAGAACTCGTTCTGGGCCGACGCGAGCTCCGCCGCTCCGCTCGCCGACGCCCGATAACAGAACGTAACCGGAATGGGCGAAAGGACCTGTACCGCAACACCGTAATGATCCATGTCGGCGATTCTGGCGCCGGGGGACCAGCACCGGTGATCGATCTGGCGGTAGCGCCGCCGGCCGAACATCAAGCATGCGGTGGCTGCGCCGGTGCGCTCGATACTGGGCCAGTTGTCAGCCGGATAGCTCTGTCGCAGATCTGGCAAGTCGACGTCGACGGCATGGGTATGCACGTCGAGGAGGCCGGTGCCGGCAGATCGGTGAACGTCGATGGTCGTGCCTCCGTCCAGCAAATCGTAGGGGCGAGTCTCGCATCACAATAATGATTATGACTACATAATTCAAGACATACATACACAATAGTTGTTAGGGGTGCGCCCTTGGTGGTAGAAGTACCGATATGCAGGCACGATTGACCCCGGCGATGCAGGGGAGAGTGGCAACCGGGCCGTTCGGACCGGCTAGCGGCAGCGTCGGGTCAGGGTTGCTGCGGGGTGTGGGGCGTTCGGTCCAGATCGTCACCGCGGATCAAGTCTCGATCGTGGCGGTCGAGCGCATCGATGAACGCCGGCTGATCGTGCAAAGCGATGGCGGCCACGATGTCGTTGTGAACTTCGAGGCTCTCGGCCAGGAGCGGCTCATGGCCGCTCACGAACACCACCCGGCTCAACACGGCCTTGATGCTGGTCACGACGAGCTGGTGCATGCCCTCCAGTACGGGGATGTGGGCCGCAACCGCGATCACGCCGTGGAACGCCAGCACCGCGTCGAAGAACTGCGCGGGTTCGGTGCTGGTCTGCATCGTGGCCATAGCCGAGCGCATCGCGGCGATGTCGTCGCTGGTCGCTCGCTCGAACGCCGCCTTGGTCAGGCCGAACTCGAGGTACAGCCGGGCTTCCAGAAGGTCCAGGGGGTGCGGGGTGGACGGCTGAAACCACAGGTCGAGGGCTCCCAGATGGACCTGAGGAGGCGCGCTGGCCACGGTGATTCCACCGCCCGGTCCCGGGCGGACCGTGACCAGGTCGCGATCACGCAGAATTCGCAACGTCTCGTTCATCACTGTTGGGCTGATACCGAAGCGGTCCATGATCTCCGACCGGCGCCCGAGGTGCGCTCCGACCGGCAGTCGGGCGCTGAGTATCTCGTGCTCCAGATCGGCAGCGACGCGTTCAGCCCGAGAGGAGCGCAGTGCAGGCTCGCGCGGTTGCATACGCAGCCCCCTTCGGGTTCGGCATCGGCGCCACAGTAGCGCCGGCATACAAGTTTTCCAATCAGAACCGATTGTGAGGAGTACGGATCGATGGACCACACAACCAGCGGTGCAGCCTACCGCGCCGTCCGCGACAACCTGGTGCGACACCGCAGCGACTACGACGCTGCGGCCGCCAATTTTCACTGGCCTGATGTCGGGGAACGATTCAACTGGGCGCTCGACTGGTTCGACCCGATCGCGGTGGGCAACCCTCGAACGGCGCTACGAATCATCGGTGAGGATGGGACGGATCGCTCCTACTCGTTCGCCGATATGGCTGCGCGCTCAGACCGGCTCGCCACATCCCTGGCGGCTGACGGCGTCGTGCCCGGCGATCGCGTCATGGTCATGTTGGGAAACCAGGTCGAGCTATGGGAGTCAATGCTGGCCATCATCAAACTGGGCGCGGTGATCCTGCCGGCCACAACCGCACTGGGGGCCAACGAGCTTGTTGACCGTATCGGCCGCGGCGCGGTGCGCCATGTCATCACCAATGCCGACCAAGTGGACAAATTCGCTGAAATACCAGGGAATTTTGGCCGCATCGTGATCGGCGACGCGGAATCCCCCTGGCGGCCCTACCGGTTGGCCGACAGAGGAGCCCCGCCGCTGCAGCTCGGTGCCCGGACCGGTGCGGACGACCCGTTGCTGGTCTACTTCACCTCGGGCACCACCAGCCGGCCCAAACTCGTCGAGCACACCCACCGGTCCTATCCGGTCGGGCATCTGTCGACGATGTATTTTTTGGGGCTCCGTCCCGGTGACGTTCACCTCAACGTCAGTTCGCCGGGATGGGCCAAGCATGCCTGGAGTTCGTTCTTCGCGCCGTGGATCGCCGAGTCAACGATTGTGGCCTACAACTACACGCGATTCGACGCATCGCGCTTTTTGGCGATGCTGCGGACGGCCGAGGTGACCTCGCTCTGCGCGCCACCGACGGTGTGGCGCATGCTCATTCAGGCCGACCTCGGTGCCCGGCCCGTCGCGTTACGGGAGGCTGTGGGCGCAGGCGAACCGTTGAACCCGGAGGTCATCGCTCAAGTGCAGAAGCGCTGGGGTGTGACCATCCGTGACGGGTTCGGGCAGACCGAAACCACCGCCCTGATCGGAAATACCCCGGGTTCACCGATCAGGCCGGGTTCGATGGGACGGGTGCTGCCCGGCGTTGCGGTGCAGATCGTCGACCCCGTCACCGGGCAGCCGTCCGCCGAGGGTGAGATCTGTTTGTGCATGGATCCGAGACCGGTCAACCTCATGGCCGGTTATCTCGGCGATGCCGACCGCAACGCCCTGGCCACCGCAGGTGGCTACTATCACACCGGGGATGTGGCCAGTTGCGATGCGGACGGCTACCTCACCTATATCGGCCGCACCGATGATGTTTTCAAAGCCTCCGACTACAAGATCTCCCCGTTCGAGCTGGAAAGTGTGCTCATCGAACATCCAGCGGTGGCGGAGGCAGCCGTGGTGCCCGCCCCAGACCCGACCCGGTTGGCGGTGCCGAAGGCCTACATCAGCCTGGCGGCAGGATGGTCCCCGGATCGGAGTACCGCCGACGTGATCTTTGACCATGCTCGCTGCGGCCTTGCCCCCTACCAGCGCATCCGGCGGATCGAATTCGCTGAACTGCCTAAGACGGCTTCCGGAAAGATCCGGCGCATCGAGCTTCGTCATCGCGAAAGCACCTGCCCGCCAGGCGGTTTTGCGAACGAGTTCCGTGATCGATAATCTGCGTTCACTAAGCAGTTCGGCCCGCAGATGTCGTCGCGACTCCTGCGCATCGAACGGCCAGATTGCAGGTGCATTACCTCTTCGGAGGACTCGATGTACCCCTTTAGTAGGTAGCCAGCGAGGTGACCGCCTCGATAACGTCCCGTGTTGTGCTAACAGCCGACGACGATCTGGAGCAAGAAGCGCCCGGAGGAAACTCCACGCTGATGGCATCACCGAGTCCGACGAGCCCGGCGCCCACACCCAGCGGACACCGACTCGAGGTGATGAGGGCGTTGTATTCCATGCGTCGGTACGCTGGACCGGTCATCGCCGTGGGGGACTTCTTTGCGATGACGCTGGATGTCTTTGTAGGGCTGTTCACGTCTCGACTATCTTGGCAGGAATACCTCAGTCAGACCTGGTTCGTGGCCCGGGTATCTTTTCTGCCCGCGATACTGATGTGCATCCCGTATTCGGTGATCAGCAATTTCTGTTTCAACATCTTGCTGAACGAGTTCGGAGCGGCCGACTACTCTGGTGCCGGCGCCGCGTTCTTCACCCTTACCCAGATTGGCCCGATCGTGACCGTCTTGGTGATTTCGGGTGCGGCTGCCACCGCCACCTGCGCCGATCTGGGTGCACGGACCATCCGCGAGGAGCTTGACGCGCAACGCGTGATGGGCATCGACCCGATCAAGGCATTGGTGATCCCGCGCGTGCTCGCAATGACCACGGTGTCATTGGCCCTGGGCGCGATGGTGATCTTGTCGGGAATGATCGCGACGTTCTTTTTCAGTGTCTTCGTCATGAATGTCTCCCCGGGTGCCTTCGTCTTCGGCATGACAGTGCTTGCCGGATTCGGGGATTTCGTGGTGTCGGAGATCAAGGCGCTGCTATTCGGTCTGGTTGCCGGTTTGATTGCCTGCTACAAGGGGATCACGGTCGGCGGTGGGCCGGCCGGGGTCGGGAACGCCGTCAACGAGACCGTCGTGTTTGCCTTCATGGCGCTGTTCGCCACCAACATCATCGTGACCGCCGTCGGCGTTCACTTCACGCTCAAATGAAAACGACTGGCAACGTGACGATTTCAATTCCCTCTCACCGGCTACCGCATCTGGCGCGGGCAAAGGAAAAAGTGGTCGACGGGTGGAATCAGATCGGAGAGCAGACGCGGTTCTATTTCAGCACCCTCGGCGCGGTACCCGATGTGATCATCAACTATCGCTCTGAGCTATTGCGACTTGTAGCCCAAATGGGCATGGGGACAGGCGCTCTCGCCCTGATAGGCGGCACGATCGTGATCATCGGATTCATGACGATGATGACCGGCGCCATCGTGGCGACGCAGGGATACACCGAATTCCAGTCTGTGGCAATCGAAGCACTGACGGGCTTCGCGGCGGCGTTCTTCATTCCCAGGCTCATCATCCCTGGAACTGCACAGGTCACGTTGTCGGCCACTATCGGTGCCGGTGCCACCGCGCAGATGGGCGCGATGCGGATCAACGAGGAGATCGATGCTTTAGAGGTGATGGGCATTCGAAGCATCACGTACCTGGCGTCGGCGCGGCTTGTTGCGGGGACCGTCGTCACCGTCCCGTTGTACGCCGTGGCGCTGATGGCAGGATTCTTTGCTGCCCGTTTGGGTACGACCGTCTTTTACGGTCAGCCAACCGGTGTCTACGACCACTACTTCAAGACCTTTCTGAACCCGACCGACCTGATGTGGTCGTTCGTCCAAACCGTCGCGGAGGTGGTCGTGGTCATGCTGGTCTGCACCTACTACGGGTTCAACGCCTCCGGCGGACCGGCCGGAGTCGGTGAGGCGGTCGGCCGGGCGGTACGGGCATCGATGGTGATCGGGTCAGCGGTCCTCATGGCTGTCACGTTGGCTATCTACGGCCACAACCCCAACTTCCATCTGGCCGGCTAGCGACATGGCATCCGGGCGACAAGAACACCGCATCCCCACCGCGTGGTGGCCACTGGTTCTGGTGGCGATAATCGGTGCGGGAATCTTCGCGACATCGGTGGCGTATAACGGAAGCTTTCGATCCTTTGTGCCGGTCACGCTGACGTCGGATCGCTCCGGACTGGTCATGGAGACCGGTGCAAAGGTCAAGCTGCGCGGTGTGGATGTGGGGCGGGTCGCGCAGATCGATCATGGGCAGGGGCGGGCCGCCCTCAAACTCGAAATCGACCCGGATCAAATCCGTTACATTCCGGCCAATGTGGGGGCGAAGATCGATGTCACCACGGTGTTCGGTGCTAAGTACGTCGAACTGGAGTATCCGGAGCACCCCAGCCCCAAGCGGCTGGCTGCCCATGCAGTGCTGCAATCCAGCAACGTCACCACCGAGGTCAACACGGTGTTCGAGAACGTTGTCGACCTGCTCAAGATGGTCGAACCGGAGAAGCTGAATGCCGTACTGTCTGCGGTTGCCGAAGGCGTGCGCGGACGAGGTCAACGGATCGGTGAAGCGACCACCGGACTCAATGAGGTGCTGGTAGCGCTCAACGCTCGTAGTGACACCATCCGCCAGGATTGGCGTTCACTCAACGGCTTCAACGAGACCTACGCCGCCGCCGCGGACAACATCGTCACGGTCCTGGACGCCGCCACCACCAGTAGTGCCACCGTCGTGAAACACAAAGACGCACTTGATGGTCTGCTGCTCAGCACCCTCGGCCTCTCCGAGGCCGGAACGACTCTGCTGGGAGCAACCAAAGACAGTTTCGTCTCGACGGCTAACCTCTTGGGGCCAACGACAGACCTGCTGCTTGAGTACAACCCAGAACTCACGTGCACGCTGCAGGGAGCCGATTGGTTCCGCCAGAATGGAGCTTGGGCCTGGGGCGGTGACGGCCGGACCATCCAGTTCGATGTGCAGTTGCTGGGGGGTAACGAACCCTATGTCTATCCAGACAACCTGCCTATCGTCGCCGCCAAGGGTGGACCCGGTGGGAAACCGGGGTGCGGGTCGCTGCCTGATGTGACGCAGAACTTCCCGGTGCGCCAGTTGCTCACCAACACCGGCTGGGGAACCGGCCTGGATGTCCGGCCCAATCCGGGTCTGGGTCAGAACTGCTATGTCGACTATTTCCGAGTCACTCGCACGGTGCCGTTGCCGCCGGCCGCCCGGGAGTGCCTCCCGGGACCGGCGGTGGGCCCTCAACCGGAACTCGGGTTCGGCACACCCCCGTACGGCGCGGCGCTGTATGGCCCAGGCGGAGTGCCGCTGTTCCCGGGAGTGCCGCCGGCAGAGCCCAATCCGGCGTCGGTTGAACGGCAAAGCGCGACCATGTCCCCGGAATCAGGAGACCAGCCGTGACGGCGAATTTGAGAGGCGTCGTGTGGCGTCTCGCGATCTTCATGGCCCTTTCAGTGGTGGCCGCGACCGCGACAGCGGTGATCTTCGGGCAGTTTCGATTCGGTGGCGGTAAAAGTTACAACGCCGAGTTCACCAATGTCACCGGATTGAGAAAGGGCCAGATGGTCCGAATCGCCGGTGTGGAGGTTGGCAAGGTCCAGGACATCGTGGTCAAGCCGGACTCCACGGTGCGGGTCACTTTTGCTGCCGACCCTTCGGTAGTTCTCACCGAAGGCACTCGGGCACAGATTCGCTATGACGATTTGATCGGAGGGCGTTATCTGGCACTGGAGGAAGGAGCCGGGGATGCCCGGATACTGAATCCGGGCCAGACGATCCCGGTCTCTCGCACTGCGCCTGCGCTAGATCTGGATTCGGTGACGGGCGGCTTCCGGCCACTGTTTCGGGCGTTGGATCCGGATCAGGTGAACGCACTCAGCGGCCAGTTGATGTCGGTGCTACAGGGCCAGGGGGGGACGATCAGCTCGTTCTTGAGTCAGGCTGCAGCCGTGACCAATACGCTGGCCGACCGTGATCTGTTGATCGGGCAGGTCATCGACAACCTCAACGTGGTGATGGGGTCATTCGGCGGGCAGAGCGATCAGCTCGACAAAGCGGTGACCTCATTGGCGGAGTTGACCCATGGATTGGCAGACCGCAGAGTTGAAGTCACGAATGCGGTGGCCTACACCAATGCTGCTGCCGGCTCCATCGCTGACCTACTCAGCCAGGGGAGGGAGCCCTTCCAAAAGGTGGTTGGCGAGACCGACCGCACCGCGGAAATCCTGATGGAGGACCGCGACGACATCGACGCGTTGCTCAATGTACTGCCGGACAAATATCGAGCGATCAATCGGCAAGCGCTCAACGGCGGCTACTTCAGCTTCTACTTCTGCGACGTCGTCCTCAAACTTAACGGCAAAGGGGGACAGCCGGTGTACACGAAGGTGGTCGGCCAGAGCACGGGTCGGTGCGCGCCGAAATGAGGAATAAGTCGTTCGCTGAGCGCAGTCCCTTGGCGATCGGCGCCGGGGGTATCGCCGGCGTGGTCGTGCTGATGCTGGTCGCGCTGCAGTACCACAAGTTGCCGATCGTCAACCAGAACAAGAATGTCTCTGCGTATTTCGATGATGCGGGTGGCTTGTTCACCGGCGCGGCCGTGGAGGTTTCCGGCTATCCGGTGGGCAAGGTATCCAGCATCGCACTCGACGGTCCCGGCGTTCTAGTGCGGTTCACCGTCGCCAAGAACATTCACTTGGGTGACCGTTCCGAAGCGGGGATCAAAACCAAGGGTCTGTTGGGTACCAAGATGCTCGACGTCACCCCGAAGGGCGACGGCGAACTGATCGGTGCAATCCCGATCGACCGGACGACATCCCCATACCAGCTGCCCGACGCCCTCGGGGACTTGGCCACCACCATCAGCGGGCTGAAGACCGATCAGCTGTCCGATTCGCTGGCCACTTTGGCCCAGACCTTTTCCGATACGCCGCCCGACGTGAAAATCGCCGTGCAGGGCGTGGCCCGGTTCGCCGAAACTCTTGACGCCCGCGACGCCCAGCTGCGCAGCCTGCTGGGTAACGCGGCCAAGGCTACCGGAGTACTGGCCAAGCGCACCGATCAAGTGGTCGGCTTGGTTCGGGACACCAATGCGCTCCTCGCGCAGTTGCGCACACAGAGTGCGGCGCTGGATCAGATTGCGACCAATATTTCGGCAATGTCACGGCAATTGAAGGGATTCATCGCCGAGAACCGGCAGCAGTTGCGTCCCGCGCTGGACAAGCTCAACGGGGTGTTGGAGGTCGTCGACAACCGCAAAGAGCGCGTGCAGCAGGCCATCAAAGGGCTACTCACTCACGTCACATCGCTGGGGGAGGCGCTGGCGTCCGGTCCCTTCTTCAGTGCTTACGTCGTCAACCTCTTCCCGGGACAATTCGTGCAACCCTATGTCGACTCCGCCTTCTCCGACTTGGGACTAGACCCCGCCACGTTGCTGCCCTCGCAGCTGAGTGACCCAGAGGTCGGCCAGCCCGGCACCCCGGCACTGCCGACGCCATATCCGCGAACCGGTCAGGGCGGCGAGCCGCGGCTGAACCTGCCCGACTCGATCACCGGCAACCCCGGAGACCGCCCCTGTGGTTGGGGCACCGGCTGTTACCCCTATCGGGAGCCACCGCCGGCGCCGGCGCCCGGCGGGCCTCCGCCAGGACCGCCCGCGGTGACCATACCCGCACCGGCGCAGACACCGATCTACGTGCGGGCGCCGGGTGAGGTGCCGCCCCCCAACCAGGCAGGAGGTCAACCGTGATCACGCGGCTGCGAGCACATCCGCGCATGGTGATGGCGACCGTTTTGGTACTGATGCTCGGTGCTGGCGGTGTGGTCGCTCTACAGGGGCTCCAACGGATCACCCGGAACACGGTGGTCGGTTACTTCGATAACAGCAGTGGCCTGTATCCCGGTGACGAGGTGCGCATCCGGGGTGTGCGGGTCGGTGAGGTCGTAAAGATCGAACCGCAGCCGCTGCGGTCCAAAATCACGTTCTGGTTCGACCGCAAATACAAGGTCCCTGCCGAAGTCAAAGCGGCGATCCTGTCACCGCAACTGGTGACCGGTCGGGCAATCCAGTTGACACCGCCCTACACCGGCGGGCCCACGATGGGCAACGGTGCGGTGATCCCACAGAATCGCACTGTGGTGCCGGTCGAGTGGGACGACATCCGGGCTGAACTGGTGCGGCTGACAGAACTGCTGAAGCCGACCGAGCCCGGCGGAGTGAGTACGCTCGGTGAGGCGATCAACACCGCTGCTGACAACCTGCGCGGCCAAGGCAGCTCCATCCGAAACACCATTATCAAGCTGTCGCAAGCGGTGTCGGTGCTCGGCGACCACAGCGATGACATTTTCAGCACGGTCAGAAACCTATCGACGCTGGTGTCGGCGCTGCATGACAGCAGCGGTCTGCTCAGCCAACTCAACCGCAACCTGGCCAGCGTGTCGTCGGTGTTGGCCGACGACCCGAACAAAATCGGACAAGCAGTCGAGGACCTCAACTCGGTGGTCGGCGACGTGCAGAGCTTCGTCGCCGAAAATCGCGAAACGTTGGGCACCACGTCGGATCGATTGGCCTCGATCACCACCGCTGTCACCGAAAGACTCGACGACATCAAAGATCTGCTCCACCTTGCCCCGACGGCAGCCGTCAACTTCATCAACATCTACGAGCCGGCGAACGGTTCATTGACCGGTGCGCTGGCCGGCACCAACATGAACAACCCGATCGCCTTCCTCTGCGGTGCCGTGCAGGCCGCGTCCCGACTGGGCGGCGAGGAAGCGGCGAAGCTATGCGTGCAGTACCTGGCGCCGATCGTCAAGAACCGGCAGTACAACTTCTTCCCGCTAGGCGAGAACCTGTTTGTCGGACCGCAGGCCAGACCCAATGAAGTGACCTACAGCGAGAACTGGATGCGACCCGATTACGTTCCGCCGGCGGGAGATTCGCCACTACCGGCGGAGGCATCCCCAACTGGGGTTGTCGCTACCGACCCGTCTTCCGGTCTACCCGGCATGATGGTTGCCCCGGGAGGTGGCTCATGAGGCGCCGCTGGTCCCGTCGCGCAGCGGCATGCCTGGTGCTGATCGCGGTTGCGGTAGGGGGCTCCGGCTGTGGCTGGCGGGGGCTGAACTCGTTGCCGCTGCCGGGCACCGAGGGTAATGGCCCCGACTCCTTCGAGATCAAGGCGCAGATGCCCGATGTCAGGAACATCCAACAGAATTCGCGGGTGCGTGTCGCCGATGTGACGGTCGGTCATGTGACCAAAATTGAGCTTCAAGGTTGGCGTGCGTTACTGACCATGCGTCTTGACGGCAACGTCGACTTACCCGCCAACGCGACCGCGAAGATCGGCCAGACCACCATCTTCGGCTCGCTGCATATCGAACTCGCACCTCCGAAAGACACTGAGCCGCAAGGTAAACTACACAATGGATCGCTGATTCCGGAGTCGCAGGTGGCCGCCTTCCCGACTGTCGAGCAGACCCTGGCCGCGTTGTCGTTGGTGCTCAACGGCGGCGGGTTGGGCCAGGTTGGGGACATCACCGAGGCGCTGAGCACGGCGTTTCGCGGTCGTGAGCAAGATGTCCGTAGTTTGATCGACCAGTTGGACAAGTTCGCCGCGAACCTCAACGACCAGACCGGTGACATCATCGCGGCCAGTGACAGCCTCAACCGGCTGGTCGGAAAGGTGGCGGCGCAGCAACCCGTCCTTGACCGGGCTATCAAGACTATTCCTCGTGCCCTTGAGGTGATCAACGGCGACCGCGAGGTCTTGATCCAAGCAGCCGACCAATTAGGGAAGTTCAGTGCTCTGGCTGCTGACACCGTGAATAGCAGCAAGGAAGACCTGGTCAAGGAGCTCAGGGCACTCGGGCCGGTGCTGGAGTCGGTCGCCAACGCCGGTCACAGCGTGACCAGCGCGCTCCACTACCTCCCCAC
Organism: Mycobacterium zoologicum; assembly: GCF_020181635.2. Classification (NCBI taxonomy): domain Bacteria; kingdom Bacillati; phylum Actinomycetota; class Actinomycetes; order Mycobacteriales; family Mycobacteriaceae; genus Mycobacterium; species Mycobacterium zoologicum. Next base: position 248,660 of record NZ_JAYJJS010000003.1, read on the forward strand.
GTATCCATTCCCGACCGACAGCATCGAAAAGTGGCAACGAGGTGAGTACGCGAACCTGACGGCGATCATCGACCTCACGCTGAGCCGGATCGACCAAGGGATTTTCACCGGGACCAAGTGGGAGTGCGATCTGACCGAACTGGAGCTGCAGTGGGGCCGCACCATTGGGCAGTACCCCAGTCCGTGTATGGCCGGCGGCCGGTTCAACTTGGGTAATCCACTCACAATTCCGTACCACTGGGACCAGGGGCCGTGACATGCGTTTGAGTCGACAGGCGACAATCCAGCTGATCGTGTTCACGACGATCGCGATGACCGCACTCGCCGCCATGGGACTGCACTTCATGCAGTTGCCAGCGAATCTGTTCGGTGTCGGTCGCTACACAGTCACGGTGGAGTTGCCGCGAAGTGGCGGACTGTACAAAACCAGCAATGTCACCTATCGCGGCAGCGAGGTGGGCAGGGTGGAGTCGGTGCAACTCACCCCGACAGGAGCTGCAGCCGAGTTATCGCTCCAGTCGGGTATCGACATCCCGTCGGATCTCACCGCCGAGGTACATAGCCAGTCAGCGATCGGGGAGCAGTACCTCGAGTTGCTGCCGCGAAACGGCACCTCGCCGCCATTGAAACACGGCGACGTGATCCCAGTGAGTAACAGCTCGGTGCCGCCCGACATCAATTCCCTGCTCGACGCCGTGAATACCGGCTTACAAGCGGTGCCGCGTGAAAATCTGAGGACCGTCGTCGACGAGTCGTACACGGCGGTAGGCGGACTCGGCCCGGAGCTATCCAAGCTAGTCAAGGGTGTTACTGATCTCTCGATCGGCGCCCGCGAGAATTTGGACCCGCTGCTCGCGGTGATCGACAAGGCACGGCCGGTACTCGACTCGCAGACGGAGACCTCGGATGCGATCCAGAGTTGGGCATCGCATCTGGCGACGGTGACCCGCGAACTGCAAACCCACGACGACGCCGTCGCCGGCGTCATCCAAAACGCCGGGCCCGCATTGAGCGAGGCACGCACGCTGGTTGAACGGCTCCAACCCAGCCTGCCGATTGTGCTTGCCAACATGGTCAGCGTCAGCCAGGTTGCCCTGACCTACCAACCGAACCTCGAGCAGCTTCTTGTCTTGGTGCCCCAGCTTGTGGCCGTCGAATCAGCAGGTCTGGTTGCCAACCACAACACCAAACAGGCCTATCGGGGGCAATACCTCAGCTTCAACCTGAACCTCAACCTCCCGGTGCCCTGCACCACCGGGTTCCTGCCCGCCCAACAGCAGCGGAATCCATCGTTCGAGGACTATCCGAAACGCCCACCCGGCGCCACTTACTGCAGGATTTCGCAGGATGCGCTCACTTCGGTCCGCGGTGCCCGCAATACCCCATGCACCACCCGGCCAGGCAAACGTGCCCCGTCAGTGAAGTTGTGCGAAAGCGACCAGGAATACGTGCCGCTCAACGATGGAACGAATTGGAAGGGTGACCCCAACGCCACACTCAGTGGCCAAGACATTCCAGATGTCCTGGGGCCCGGGGACCCCGGGCTGGAGCTTGAGATGTCGACGCAGCTGCCGCCAATAGTCGAGTACGACCCGGCGACCGGCAGCTATATCGGCCCCGACGGGCGCCGGTATACCCAATCCGATCTGGCCCAAAGTGCGCCCACGGAGAAGACATGGCAAACAATGCTGGTGCCGCCGGGCAGCTGACAGTGCTGAGGAATACCCAGGGCAACCACGACGAACGGAGGGTCGCATGCAAGTAGCGAGCGAGTCAGACTTGACCTCGCGATGCGAAATCTCGGATGTGATAACGGATTGCGACGATCCGGGAAACCGCGACGCTCTCGACGCTGCCGAAGGCACAGGCGACGTCGGGGACACGGCTCCCGAGTCCGAGGCCGACGGCGACGCCAGTCAACCGCCGGCTACGGCCTCGGGAAAGCTGGGGACGTCACGGCGGGTGACCATGTTCGGCTTGGCGGTCGTTGTCGCGCTTTCGATGTTGGTTGGTTGGTTGGGACTGCGCGCCGCCCAATCGCATCAGGATGAGGTCCAGCGAAGCCGCCTTCTGCAGGTGGCTCGACAAACTGCGCTGAACCTGACGACCATCGACTGGCATCACGCCGAAGCCGATGTGCACCGCATCATGGATGGCGCAACCGCGGAATTCTACGAGGATTTCGCCGGGCGGTCGCAGCCGTTCATCGACGTCATCAAGAAATTCCAGTCAACCTCGGTCGGCACTGTCACCGAGGCGGCGCTGGAGACGGAGACCGGGGACGCGGCTCAAGCCTTGGTCGCGGTAACGGTTCAGACATCGAATGCGGGTAAGGCCGAGCAGTTTCCACGGTCATGGCGGCTGCGGATCTCGCTGCAGACGGTTGACAATCAGATGAAAGTTTCGAACGTGGAGTTTGTGCCATGAGGTTACTTAAATCCCGGCGCGCCGGGGAGATTGCCGATGCGGAAGCAACAACGGAAGTCGAAGGGATGGACCGGCAGGGTCGGCCACCCGGATGGCGAGGCCGCGTCCGGTGGTCACGGTTCTTGGCCTACGGAGTGTTGCCCGCACTGGCGCTGCTGCTGGTAGCGGCGGCGGGTGTCCTGAAGTGGCAAGACGGGTCAGCGCGCGCCGCGAAAGATCTTGGCGCAGAGGCAGTCCGCGCTGCCACGGACGGCACCGTCGCATTGCTGTCGTATAAGGCCGACACTGTCGAAGCGGATCTTGAAGCCGCACGAGGCAACCTCACCGGCCCGTTTCTGCAGGCTTACACCGACCTGACGCACGACGTGGTGATTCCGGGATCGAAGCAGAAGGACATCTCGGCGGTGGCCACCGTCCCTGCTGCCGCGTCGGTATCGGCGACCGCCAGCCGCGCGGTGGTACTGCTGTTCGTCGACCAGTCGATCATCGTCGGCCAGGACGCTCCTACCAGTACCGCCTCAAGCGTGCGGGTCAGCCTCGACAAAGTCCACAACCGCTGGCTGATCTCCGGATTCGACCCGGTGTGAGATGGCCATGAGACAGCATTATTCGGTATTCCGCCGTCTCCTGGCGCAAGTCCTCGGCGTTTGGGCCGGATTATCCGGAGTCGTGATCGTTGCACTCGCGCCGGCCGTGCTCGCCGATCCGGACCCGGGGACCACCGATCAGCCCGACAAGGTATGGGCTTATCAATGGAATACGTCCATGGGGCACTTCAACTTCGTCAGCCCCGGGGAAGCCCTCAGCTACGGGTACGGAATCTGCAACAAGGTGTCTCAGGGCGAACCGTACGGACAGCTCGTGGCCGACGTGCAGAGCGACGTCACCCCGTCGGAAGGGGCGATGTATCTGATCACCCAGGCGGTGAACGAACTGTGCCCGGCACTGATCCCGAAGTTGCGAAGTTCCGCAGTGCACTATCGCGGCTAACTGTCACAAGGAGGAATGAACATGCCACATCAATCGATGACTCTGACCGCTTTGGCGTTGTTCGCTGCCGGCACACTGTTGAGTGCCCCGGATGCCTTCGCGGACAACGACAACAACACACTCCTGCCGAACAATCACCGGCTCAACAACGGAGTGGTCGCCAATGTCTACACGGTGCAGCATCAGGCGAACTGCACCAACGACGTCAGGATCAACCCGCAGCTGCAACGCGCTGCTCAGTGGCACGCCAACGATGTACTCAATAACCGTGCCCTCGATGGTGACATCGGCTCTGACGGGTCCACCCCGCAAGATCGGGCGAACGCAGCGGGTTACGTTGGCCAAGTGGCCCAGACTATTGCGATCAATCCGGCCATTGCGATCAGCGGGGTCGATTTGATCAACCGGTGGTACAGCGACCCTGTCGCTCACGCCATCATGGCCAACTGCGCCAATTCCCAGATCGGGGTGTGGTCGGAGAACAGCGTGGACCGCACCGTGGTGGTGGCGGTGTACGGACAGCCGCAGCAGCCCGATGCGACCCAGGGACAGAACATACCGTTGGATCCCAGCCCCGACTACGACGCTAGTGACGAGATCGAATTCGGGAATAACTGGTGGGCCAGGATTCTGCGGGGGATCTACCCGCCGCCGTCGCTGGCGGCGAACTAGGCCTTGTCGCGTTTCGAATAAGAGGGTAAATCCCTTGCGGTGCAATCAAGGTAAGTCGGCGGGGGCTTAGGTAAGTAGGTGTGAAAGATGCGGTATACACGAGGTTTTGTTGAGCCGGATACAGCTGACAGTTCCGGCTTGAACGAGCAGACTCGGACGGCGATTCTTGACGCCGCCGCCCGCGCGTTCAGCACCAAGGGTCTGGCCGGGACGCAGCTGACGGACGTGTCTGAGCGCGCCCAGATCCCGCTGCGCGAGATCTATCCCTACTTTCCGGCCCGCGAGCGTCTCATCGAAGAAGTGATGTACTGCGGAATCAGCCAGATGCACACTCACCTGGAGGTGACGCTGGCCGCATTGCCGTCCGGGGTGGCGCCGCTGGATCGTCTCATGGCTGCTGTCGAAGCTCACCTTAGGCAGGTTCTCGAGTTTTCCGACTACTGCAGTGCGTGGATTCGGAATGCGGGCCAGGTCCCTGGGGGGAAAAGTAAGCGGCAAAAGAAGTTGGAGGCCGCCTACGGTCGGATGTGGCGCACCTTGTTCGAGGATGCGATCGGCGGTCGGGGAACTCCTCCGGGGTTCGATGTCCGGATCGCGCGCATGTTGATGTTGGGTGCCATGAACTGGGCCGCGGAATGGTGGGATTCTCAGCGCGGGTCGATCGACACACTGGTGACCACCACACAATTCCTGGTCCGAAGCGGTGTGGAAGCCGCCACCGGATCGTCCGGTGGCGGCTCGCCGAGGTGAAGACCCGGACGCGATATTGCCCGCCTCAGCCGGTGATATCGCGCCCCAGGGCGAGGCGGGCGATACTCCACAGCTGTACTTCGTTGGCGCCCTCATATATTTCGCCGATTTTGCTGTCCCGCCAGATCGATTCCAGATGGTTGATGTGCCCATCGGCGGACAGCCGGCGCACGAACCCGTAGCCGCCGTGCACCTGGATCGCGTCGCGGGCGATGTCGACGGCTACCCGGCTCCCGGTAACCTTGGCCATCGCGGCTTCCGGCTCGGAGGCGTCGGTGGTGTCGGATTTGCGGGCGGCCTTCTGATAGAGCGAGCGGGCTGTCTCGAGCGCGATCGCGTGTTCGGCGAAGCGAAACTGCCAGTGCTGAAACGCGCCGAGCTTGGACCCGAATGCGCTGCGCCTCCGCAAATGGGCAGCGGCATGATCGAAGGCGCATTGGCCCATTCCGACACCCATCGCCGCGACGCCGGTCCGGCCCATCGACAGGCTCTTCAACGCCGCGGCAAGCCCACGCCCGGGCTCGGCGATCACGTGGTTATCGGGGACGAAGACATGGGTGAACTCGATGTCGGAGGTCAACTGCAGCCGATTACCCATCTTGCGGTCCGGCTCACCGACGGTGACGCCCTCGGCGTGCATGTCGACCAGCAGCATCGCCTGCGCGCCATCGACCACGCACAGCACGGTCACGATGTCGGCGGCGCACGCATTGGTGATCCACCGTTTGTGGCCGGTCAGCCGGTAGCCGCCTGGTACGGCGACCGCGGTGGTGCGCATTGCGTCGGCGGTCAGGTCGGTGCTGGCGTCGGGCTCGCTGGTGGCGAAGGAGCCGACGATCTCGCCATGTATCAAGCGGGGTAGGAATTCGGCGCGAATATGGTTCGGGGCGGCATCGAGGGTGCCCCCGACCAGCATGATCTGTCCGTCGTAGAGCGCCGAGGCGACCCCCGGCGCGTAGTAGGCGAGTTCCTCCAGCACCGTCGCGGCGGCGAGCATCGGGTACTCCAGGTCCCGGCCGCCGACATCGGAGCGGAACGGTATCGCAAAGAGGTCGGCATCGGTCATATCCCGCACGATGTCGTATGGAAAGGCTTCCGCCGATTCCTCAGCCGAGTTCAACTCGGCGGCGCGGGGCGCCAGCACCCGTTCCGCGAATTCTCGTGCTTCACCGCGTATTTTGACGGTCTCGGCTGGCAGCAGGATGTCATCGGAGAGTCGCTCGGCGGTCCTGGGCAGGTCCTGCACGGAGGATGTGCGGGCATGAATCGAAGATGTGCTCTGCTGGGTCACAATCATCACGCAATCTGTTGGGGCACCATGTCTTTGCTGGCCTGACGGCCGAAAGTCATACAATCACAGCAGGTCATCAACCGTTAGCCCCCGAACGGCATGTGTTCGTGTCCCGAAAGGGAGTGGTGACGCTGCACTTTGGTGGCAGCTGGAAAGTCCGAGGGGCTCACAAGCCTAAGAACTCAATGGCGTTCTCGCGCATGATCCGCTCCTTGGTGCGGTCCTTGAGCGGCAACTCCTGCAACTCGCGGACGCAACGGGTGAGGTCGAAGCCGTTGCTGCCCAGCATGATCTTCCCGCGCAACTGACGGTCCATGGCTCGAACCAGTTCGGGGTCCAGGGTTTTCGGGAAGTACGCCGAGATGTCGCCGTACACGTTCGGGTGGCGCCACATCATCGAGATGAACTCCCCGGTCCACGGCCAGCCGGTGTGCGACAGGTTGATCTTCAGGTCGGGAAAGTCGATGGCGACGTCGTCGACCAGCATCGGATGTCCGACGTTGCTGGGCAGTGTCTCAGCGGAATGGCCCACCTGCATGCCGACGGGGATACCCAGTTCCACGCACTTGGCGTAGAGCGGGTAGCAGCGCCGGTCGTTGGGGGCGATTCCGAAGGTCATCGGGTGGAAGTAGACGTATTTGAAGCTGTGATCCCGCACGAACGTCTCGATGCGCCGCAAGCTGTCGTCGATGCGAAACGGGTTGTAGCCGGCGGCGCCGATGAACCGGTCGCCGGCCGCCTTGACGGCCTCGGCCACCACCTCTTCGGGCATGTCGATGATCAGCTGGTGATGGTGGTGGTAGGACCACATCTTCAGGCAGGCCAACACGATCGCGTCGCAACCCTCACGGTCCAGCTGGGAGATCGCCTCCTCGATGTGCAGCGTGGGGTCGGATTCGGTAGGCGGGTCGTCGACCTTGACCTCGCGGCCCCACTGGGTCGTCACGACGCCGTCACGCAGCAGGGGCCGCAGCGTGGTTCGCACCATGGTCTGGAACTCTTCGTACAGATACTCGGTACCCGACAGTCCCGGGGCCACATACGGCGCATAGTTCATGATGTCGATGACGCCGGGCATGTGAGCTCCTTCGGATCATGTTTGGCCTGACCATTTGTACGGTAGGCGCTGTCGTGAGCGCTGGCAAGACCGGCGGCTCCGCCGCGCAGCGGCGCGACTCGGTATCCCTTTCGAGACACGAAGACGTCCCATTCGAGGGCTAACCTCTCCTGACCTGCGGTGATGTGATGGAAGTCATCAACGAGCCGGAGGTGTGACGGTGGGCTTCTTCAGAGATGCGGCCGAACTTGACGAATACATCGGGGGAGTGTTCCGCGACGCGGGTGACCATCCCGAATCCGGCCCCAAATTGCGGGCCGCCGACCTCGTGATGCGGGTCATCTACGCCGATCCCGACGGCGAGATGACGATCGCATTCCGTGACGACTATCAGGTCAACGCCGGACCGACGGACCTCAAGCCGGACATCACCTTGCTCATGCGCGGCGACACCGCCGACCAATTCTGGCGCGGCGACTACAACCTGGCGATCGGGCTGGCCAAGGGCCAGGTCAAGGCGAAGGGTCCGGTGAACAAGATCCTCAAGCTGGTTCCGCTGACCAAGCCGCTGTTTGGCATGTATCGGGAGAAGATCGCCAAGAAGGACGCCGAGGTCGGCTGAGTATGACCGTTCAACACCAGCTGATGCTGATCGACGGCAAAGACGTCGACTCGGACCGGCGGATGACGATCATCGACCCGAGCGACGAGTCGGTGGTCGCCACCGTCGCCCAGGGCGATGCGTCGCACATCGACGCCGCGGTCACCGCCGCCCGCGCCGCATTCGACAGCGGCGCCTGGTCGGGCACGACCCCGCAGCAGCGCGCCGCCGTTATGCGGCAGATCGCCGCGGCTGCCAATGAGGTGATCGAAGACCTCGTGGAGCTGGAGATGGCGTGCAACGGCGCCACCGTGCGCCAAGCGACCGGCTTCCACATCGGTTACGCACTAGCGCATTTCACCTACTTCGCCGACCTCGCCGAAACCTATGCATGGCGGCGGCCGGCGCCTATCGCGACATTTCCGGCATTGAGTCAGAGCGTCGTGCACCGCGAACCGATCGGCGTTGTCGGAGCGATCGCGCCGTGGAATTTTCCGCTGCTGCTGACCCTTTGGAAGGTGGGCCCGGCGCTGGCCGCAGGCAACAGCGTCGTGGTCAAACCCGATGAGCACACGCCGCTATCGATCCTGGAATTCGCCCGCATCGCCGAACGCAACGGACTGCCGCCCGGGGTGCTCAACGTCGTCCCGGGCGACGGACGGGAGGCAGGAGCCCGGCTGGCATCTCATCCTGACGTAGGCAAAATCGCATTCACCGGTTCCACCGAAGTGGGGCGCGAGATCATGCGGCTCGCGTCCGGCACCGTCAAGCAGGTCACGCTAGAACTCGGCGGCAAAGGCCCGTCAATCGTCCTGGACGACGCCGACCTCGATCTGGCCGTCGACGGCGTGCTCTACGGCTGCTTCGTCTACAGCGGCCAAGTATGTGAATCCGGAACCCGCGCACTGGTTCCCCGCCAGATTCATGACCGATTCGTAGAGCGGTTAGTGCAGCGGGCGAAGTCGATCGTCGTGGGCCCCACTCGCGACTGGGACACCGACATGGGGCCGGTGATCGACGCCAAGCAACGTCGCCGCATCTTGGATTACCTGTCGGAAGCGCAGGCCGACGGCGCCACCGTCGTCCTTGGCGGCGAATCGGTGCCCGGTGACGATTTCGCCAAGGGGTTCTGGGTGGAGCCGACCATCGTGACCGGCGTCCGTAATAACATGCGCATCGCTCGCGAAGAGGTGTTCGGCCCAGTGCTGGTAGTGATCCCCTATGACGGTGACGACGAGGCGATCGCCATCGCCAACGATACCGACTACGGACTGGCGGCGAGTGTCTGGACGTCCGACAACGCCCGCGGACTCGCGGTGGCCGAACGCATCCAGAGCGGCAGCGTCTGGATCAACGACGCCCACCAGATCAACTGCCAGGTGCCGTTCGGCGGGTACAAGCAGAGTGGCATCGGCCGTGAACTCGGCCCCGATGCACTTGATTCCTACACCGAAGTCAAGACCGTGCACCTCGACTTGTCCGGGGGCCGTGCCGCCAAACCCTACGACATCCTGCTCAGCCATGCCGATGAGAAAGGCGAGTCACAACCATGACCACCTCGTTTGACGACACCGACCTGTCCTTTGACGACGGGGAAGACGACGGCGTCGATATTCCACCGACCAATGACGTTGCCGCCACCCGTCAATACGACGAGATCAATGTGTCGGCAGATGCGTTTTGGGACTTGGATTTACCTGAACGTGATGCAACCTTTGCTCGACTGCGCCGGGACCGTCCGATTAGCTGGCAACCGCCTGTCGAGACGTCGGCGGTCCCCGATCCCGACGATCCCGGGTTCTGGGCGGTGGTGCGGCACCAGGACATCATCGAGGTCAGTCAGCACGACGAAGTGTTCGTCTCCCGCTACGGGATGATGTTCGATACGTTGCCGCCGGTATTCCTGGAAATGGCGACGTCGTTTCTGTCGATGGACGATCCAAAGCACAACAAGGTGCGGCGACTGGTGGTTGCCGCCTTCACACCCCGCCAGATCCGTCGGATCGAAGACGACATCGCCTCGCGTGCGCGCAGGATCGTGGCCACCGCCGCCGAAAAGGCCGCCGCCGGACAACCGGTCGACTTCGTCGAGGACATCTCCATGCAGTTGCCTCAGGAAATGTTCTGCAGCATGTTCGGCATCCCAGAGGAGCTTCGCCTGAAGGTCGGTCGCGCCGCAGACGAGACGATGGCCTGGGCCGATCCGGTGCTGCTCGCCGGCCGTGACCCCGTCGAGGTGCAGGTCGAGGCCACCTCGCTGATTCATGAGATCGCCGCGGATCTGATCGCGCAGCGGCGCGAGAAGCCTGAGAATGATCTGCTGACCGCCCTGATGCGGGCCGAGGTTGACGGGGAGAAGTTGTCGGACTTCGAGATCGGCGCGGTGATGGTGCTGTTCGCGGTCGCAGGTACCGATACCACCCGGCACACTGCCAGTTTCGCGGCCAAAGCCCTGACCGACTTCCCCGAGCAGCGTCGTTGGCTGTGGGAGGACTTCGATAACCGTATCGCTTCGGCGATAGAAGAGTTTCTGCGTTGGGGTTCAGTAGTTATGACGTTCCGGCGCACCGCAGTCACCGAGTATGTGCTCAATGGTCAGCAGATCCTGCCCGGCGACAAGGTGGTGATGATGTACGCCTCCGGCAACCGCGACGCCGACGTCTTCGATAATCCCGACACCTTCGACCTGTCCCGGCATCCCAACCCGCACATTGCCTTCGGCGGCGGTGGTGTCCACTACTGCCTGGGAACGCATCTGGCCAGGTCGATGCTGCGTGCCTTGTTTCGTGAATTACATCGACTGACACCTGACTTCAGCGTCGGTGAGCCGGAATTGGTGCGCACCAACTTCATCCGAGGTGTTGTCAGTATGCCCTTCGAGGCGAATGTGGTACCGCGATGAGCCGATGCGACGGTGACGGAGAGTTGTACTCCCACAACGGCAGTGGTCTTCGGGCGGGTTTTTTCCGGTGATCCCCGACGGTCGTTGAACTGCTGTCACAGGATCCGGCATCCGGTCATCGTCCACGGACCTTCCGCTGTGTTCCTGAATTGGTGCGGAGTCCGATATTGACGCCCGAACTGGCCTAGACTTGTGCGGTGGGTCACATCAAAATGGCGGGGAACGTCGCGGTCCAGGCGGCGACTTCGGAGGATGGCGTACGCGCCGTGCTGGAGGCATTGCGGACGATAAGCGACTCCGGCATGTCGCTGAACTCGGCAGATGCCGGTGCAGTTGTCAGCGATGCATGGACGACGTTGGCAGACGTGCTGGCGGAGCGTCATCAGCCCGGCGCGGTCGAGCTGCTCGAAATGCTGCGCAGGTTGGCTCGAATCCAGGACGGGATGCTGCGTGGGCGGGAGGTCGGACACCGAATCGGTGACGCATTGACTCGGCTTGAGGCTGCACCGTGTTCGGTCAAAGCTGTGGTCGATGCGGCACCCCGGATGATGGGAGACCTGGGCTTCGACCGCGGCATTGTTTCCCGCATTGTCGACGGCGTCTGGATCTCCACAGGCGTGTTCGTCGCTGACGACCCGCAGTGGGCCGAGAAGATCAACCGCATCGGACAGGAGCAGCCCCAGACGCTGACACCGGGCCTGTTCGAAACCGAAATCGTTCGGCGGCGGCAGGCCATCGTCGTCACCGATGTCCAACACGACTCGCGGGTGCACCGGCCGATCGCCGACGAGTCCCGGTCACGTTCCTACGTGGCGGCGCCCATCATTTCTCAAGGGCAGGTCATCGGGCTGCTTCACGCGGATCGCTATCTACAGGCAAGGGACACCGACGTCGTCGACTGCGAGACACTTACTGCGTTTGCTCATGGTCTGCGGCTGGCGCTCAGCAGGGCGTCAGTCGTTGAGCAATTGCAGTCGGTGAGTAACGCGCTGAGGGGCGCCGCGGAGGACACGGAGGAGGCCTTGAGCGGCGTTCACCGGATCTCGCTGGCGCCACACCGGGAGGTGGCCGCTGACGAAACGGGGCCCGCCCGCGTCGCACCACGCGTACTGAACCGGGCCCTGCGTTCGGTACGGGACGTGCTGACCAACCGTGAGGTCGAAATCTTGGAACTGATGGCGCAGGGACGCACCAACGCCCGCATCGCGTCGCAGCTGGTGATCGCCGAAGGCACGGTAAAACAACACGTGAAGCACATTCTGCGGAAGCTTCGCGCCGAGAACCGCGCCGAGGCCGTATCCCGGCTGTATCAGTCCGACGGGGGTTGAGGTCTATTCGCCGGCCAGGTGTTCCCCGGCGGCCAGGAACGCTGTCACCAGCCCCGGATCCGCGTAGTAGGGGTCGCCTACTCCGCTCTCGAAACGTCGTCGGCTGTACTCGTAGAGCGCGGCAAGCTTGTACATCGACAGCGTCGCATACCAATTCACCTGCGACACGTCGGCCCCGGTGGAGTTCGCGTAGCGGTCGAGCAACTCGGTACGGGTGGGATAGCCGGGTTCGAGCACCGCGGTGCCGAGCGCCGAGGTAGCCACCAGCGGCTCACCCGGCACCGGATACGACGCGAGCAGATAGCCCAGATCGGCCAATGGATCGCCGACCGTGGCCAGCTCCCAGTCCAGTACCGCGGCGACGTTTCCCGCTCTGATGTCGACAATCATGTTGCCGATCCGAAAGTCGTTGTGAACAATCGATGTCGCCGACTCGGGCGGTAGATGCGCGTGCAGCCACTCGTCCAACGCCGCGAAGGTGTGCGGTACGGCTCCATCGGCGGCGACCAGCGACCGCATCCGCCGCAACTGCCGCGCGTTGAACCCATCCGGCTTACCAAAGTCGCCGAGCCCCACCTCGCGCCAAGCCACGGTGTGCAACTCAGCGAGGGTATCCACCAATGATTCACCGATGCGCCGGCGCAGCTGCTGATCGTCCTGGGGCGCCGGTGTCGACTCGGTGATCACCGCCCCGTCAACGAAGTCCATCACCAGCAGCGGAACGTCGAGCAGCTCGTCGGCTGCCGCGGTGGCCAACACCCGGGGTGTCGGGACATTCGTCTGGGCCAATGCCGATAGCAGCCGCGCTTCGCGTAGCACATCATGGGCGCCGGGAGGCAACGGCGGCGGTGGTGGGCGGCGCACCACCACCCGCGACCGGCCGTCCGACACCAGAAACGTCAGATTGGAATGGCCGTCACCGATCGGCTCGGTGCTCACCGTCGGGCCGCACAGGCCACGCTCGGCCAGGAATCTTCCCAGCAGCACAAGCTGAGCTTGAGACCAGGTCCACATCAGAAGTCCTGGGCGCAGAGATAGTCCAGATAACTGCCTTGCCAGTGAGTTTCGAACTGGCCCGCGCCCCGTTCGCCGTCGATGACGGCGTGACAGGCGCCTTCCCGGATCACCGTCTGCAGCCTGTCGTGAGTGGGCAGTTCAATCACACCGAAGACGTCGAGTTCCAACTCGGTTCGCCCGCCGCTGACGTCGGTGAGCGTCGCCCGCAACCGGCGCTGACGCATCTGGTCGCCGTATTCGGCGCGCTGGTCGATACTCCGGACCGGATAGGTGATGCCGTCGCGCACCACGTACCCGGCGAAACCCCACTCGCCCTTGGCGATCCAGATCCAACCGTTGACCGCCCGGCCGGATTCGGTATAGGCAACTAGCCATTTCCAATGCTGCGGCATACCCCAGTCGCGTACACCCCAGGAGTGGTCGCGATGCCCCATCCGGTCCCACTCGATCCGGCGCCCCGCGATGTTGATCCCGCCGTACACCCGGCCGGTCTGCTCAATCCGGTTCTCCGCGAACCACGACGGCAGGCCGTCCGGATTGCTTCGGTAGCTGAACGCGTCGTGCATCCCATCGAACGCGAACTCGATTTGCACACCGTCGCGGTCGTAGGTCATCAGACACGACTTGCGCAGTTCCGGCTGGGTGAGGGTCAACCCGTCGAAGGAGAAGTCGTCCAGGTCCATGTCATCGGGTATCCGCCCGCTGTGCAGATGCACGGCGAGTGGCTGCGAATCAGGCCCCCACACGCAGACGTTGTAGCCGGCCTTCCCGCTACCGGTGAGATACAGGTAGACCTGCATGCCGACCTCATGCTCCGGCATGATCAGCTGCCAGAACAGGCTGTCGCGGGTACGTTCCCCGGCGATCGGCCGGTGCCGCAGGTCGTCATCAGGTCCGAGACCGGAGTCAATGCCGTTGGCAATAATCACAACTATCCCTTCGTCAAGGCCTGCCTTGTTTCCGGTACCTGCATGATGAGCGCTTGGCCGCGGTTATCCAGTTCCAGGGCGGACTGAAATGAGTTGTTCTCCAGGTTCCGAACCAGCGCGTTCTTGGTGGATCGCATGCTGTCGTCCGGATTGGCCGCGATGGTGTCGGCCAACTCGATCGCGGCGTGCAGGGCGGTGCCGGTTTCGGCGAGCCGATCGGCCAGCCCGATCCGCGCCGCCTCGGCGGCCCGCACGGTGCGCCCGGTGAAGGCCAGCTCCGCGGCGCGGCCGGGGCCGATCAGCCGGACCAGGTTCCACGAGGTGCCCAGCTCGCCGATGGACAGCCCGACCCGCACAAACCCGGCGCTGAAACTCGCGGTGGCATCGGCGATCCGGACATCGGCGGCGAGCGCCAGCGACAGGCCACCGCCGGCGGCGGGACCGCTGACCGCAGCGATCACCGGGTAGGGCAGCGCACGCAGCCCGGTGGAGCCGGCCGCGGCGGTCTCCACCAGGTCGGTGAACTCCGACACCGACATCCGGGTGAGGACATCGATTTCGCCGATATCGAACCCGGTGCAGAATGCCTTGCCGCCCGCCCCGGTGACGATCAGCGCCCGCAGCTGCGCGTGCCGCAAGGTGGCGGTGGCCCAGGCAATCTCGCCGAACATCTCAACGGTCTGCGAGTTCCCGCGATCGGGCCGGTTCACCGACATCACCACGAGACCGGGGCTAGGTTCGTCGAAGGCCAGGGTGTGGGCGGTACGCAGCTCGGCAAGTACCTCGTCCAGCGGGCGTCGGGCCACCCGGTTCCAGCGTGTGGTGTCCATGGTCAGCGCCCGGAAAAGATCGGTGCGCGCTTGGCTTTGAAGGCCGCTAACGCCTCGGTCATATCGTCACAGCGGGTCAGCAGCGCCTGCCCGCGGTTTTCCAGTTCGAGCGCCGCCGCAAACGAGGCGACCTCCAGGTTGGACTGCAGTGCCCGCTTGGACATCCGGACACCGCCGGGGGAGTTGGCGCAGATCTGGGCGGCCATGGCCAGCGCTTGCCCGATCAGGTCGTCCGGACCGGTCACCCGGTTGAGCAGGCCGAGCCGCTCGGCTTCCTCGGACTCGACGACGCGCCCGGTGAAGCCGATCTCGGCGGCCGCGGACGGGCCGATCAGCCGCGGCAACAGCCAGGAGGTCCCCAGATCGCCCGCCGACAGCCCGATCCGCACGAACGCGGCGTTGAACTTCGCCGACGGCGACCCGAGCCGAATGTCGGCCATCAGGCTCAGCGACATGCCGCCGCCGGCGGCCGGCCCGTTGACCGCGGCGATCACCGGAACCGGGACACCCCGGATGGCGCTGAGCGCCCGGGCGGCACGCTCCTGGCGGTCCAGCATGCCCAGCGCCGAGAGCGACGTCAGCTCCTCGGCGTCGTCGAGGTCGTAGCCCGCGCAGAACGCCCTGCCCGCCCCGGTCAGGATCAGCACCCGGATGTCCCGGTCGTCGGCGACCGCACGTGCAACCGCTTCCAGCTCGTCGAACATGGTCACCGTCATCGCGTTGAACCGGTCCGGCCGGTTCAACGTCAGCTGGATCACGCCGTCGGCAGGAGCCTCGAGAAGCAAGGTTTCATAACGCTGTTCGAGATCAATCACGACACCATCTCCGATCGTTCGGTCTTGCGTTTGACGTCGGGCGTGGTCGAGCGCCCAAGCAGAGCCCGCAGTCCGGCCAGGATCTGCCGTGTCCCATGTAGCGTCTGCGTATCTGATAGCCCCCAAGGTGGGGCGGTCGTGTCGACGTGGTCGAACCCCTGCGAGGCTGTCCGTAGCCGAGCGGGGAAGTCTCGCGGGGTGCACGCGACGGAGATCGCGTCGACGGCGGCGTCGGGTACTGCCCTGATCAGGGCTTCGGTGTCGCGGTCGCGAGCGGCCGCGCGGATCTTCTGCTGGGCGGCCGACCAGCCGTGCAGGTCGAACAGTCGGTCATACACCCTTGACGCGGCGTACTGACCGATCGCAAAGGCCGCGCGTCGGCGCGCCGCATCCTCATCGTCGTCGAGCACGCAGATCCGGATACCCATGACGGTGACGTCGCTGACAGGACGGCCGACTTGGCTTGCTGCGGTAGCAAGTTCGGGGCGCACCACCTGTTCGACGTAGTCGGTGGTGAACATCGGATGGCCGACTAGCCCATCGGCCATCCGGCCGGCCGTCCGGATCATCGCCGGATTGACGCCGGCGATCCAGATCGGCAGGTGGGCTCGTAGTGGCGGAGACATGTCGGTACCGGGCGCAATGTGCACGGTGTAGAACCGTCCATCGTGGTCCACTGGTCCCTCGTGTAGCCGCCACAGCTTTCGCAACACAGTGATCAACTCAGCCATCCGGGCTGCCGGTGCATCACCGGTGACGCCGTGCCAGTTCTGCATCATGGTGGACGTGCCGTTACCGAGCCCGAGTATCAGTCGTCCGCCGGAGAGTTCATCGAGATCCCGTGCCTCCGCGGCCCACATCAACGGTGACCGCCCGACGCCGTAGGCGATATTTGACCCGATCTGTACGTGACTGGTGGTTGCGGCCAACAGTGTCATAGGCACGGTTGCCGAGCGGCTGTAAAGTTCGCTGGCCCAGATCGCGGAGCAACCCGCGGCTTCAGCTTCTTGGGCCAGATCGGTCATGATGTCGAACCGCTCCCGCCCCCTGCCGACACCGACTACGTTGATGCCGTATGAAGTTTGCGCCGCCGGCTCACCGATCGAGACTGAGTGTTCCACTGAAACATCCTGTCATTCAGGCGAATTCCGGTGTGCGCTTCTCGACGAACGCTCGGATTCCCTCGGCCGCCTCACCCCGTTCGAACAGTTCTTGGATTTGATCGGCCTCGAACCGCAGGCCATCGGGGAGGATCCGCTCATAGGCCGCGTTGACGGTTCGGACAACGGCGCGTTGCGCCGCCGATGAGGGGCCGCACAACTCGCGGGCCAACTCGCGTGCGGCGGTCGCCGCGTCGCCAGCAGCCACCAGTCGGTCGATCAGACCAATGCGCAGTGCTTCCTGGGCGTCAACCTGCCGACCGGTGAGCATGATGTCCAGTGCGGCTCCGCGGCCGACTAGGTGGGGTAGCCGCTGCGTTCCACCGGCGCCCGGAATCAGGCCGAGCTTTACCTCGGGCAGTCCCATCCGGGAGTCGGTGCCGGCGACGCGCAGTGTGCAGGCCATCGCAAGCTCCAAGCCGCCGCCCAGCGCGAGTCCGTCGATGGCGGCCACTGACAACGCCTGATGAGAGGCTAGCCGTTCGACGGCGGCGCGCAGGGCATCCCCGTAGGCGCTGAACGATGCGGCGTCGACCGAGGACATGTGTTTGATGTCGGCGCCGGCGGCGAAGAACCCGGCCCGAGCAGAGGACACCACGATGACCTTGGCGGGTAACGCATCGGCGGCATCGAGCCCGGTGTGCAGAGCCTTGATGAGCGGAAGCCCGAGCGCATTGGCCGGCGGGCGGTTGAGCATGATCTCGACGACTGGGCCTTCCACACGCAGGCTTGCCGGCGCGTCATCATCGGACAGTGTCATGGGAATACGTCTCCTTGGTTCGGAAGGGGGAGCGCGGCTGTCAGGCCATGGTCAGGCCGCCGCTGACGGACAGGGTCTGGCCGGTGATGTATTCGGCGGCATCGGAGGCGAAGAACGCGACGGCTGCGGCGATGTCGGATGGCTGGGCCAGCCGCTTCATCGGCACCGAGCGGGTCATGCCGCCGATCACCTTGTCAGCCTCTTGCCCGGAAGCGTCAGCGAACTTACGCAGCGCCGGGGTGTCGGTGGGGCCGGGGCAGACGGTGTTCGCGGTCACCCCTTTGGTCGCCACCTCCCGCGCCAGTGTCTTGGTGAACGCGATGATGCCCCCCTTGGCGCCGGAATACACGGCCTCCAGGGAGGATCCGACCCGTCCGGCATCGGAGCCGATGTTGATAACCCGCCCGAAACCGCGTTCCACCATGCCCGGTACCACAGTGTGGATGACACGTAGCGCCCCCTTGAAGTTGATGTCGAGGATCTTGTCCCAGAAGTCCTCCGACGTTTTCAGGAACGGCATGAAGTCATCCCATCCAGCGTTGTTGACCACGATCTCGATATCCCCGAGTTCGGCGGTCACAGCCGCGACCGCACTGCGCACCGACGCGGTGTCAGTCACGTCGACGACCACGGCGATAGCCTCACCACCCGCGGCGGCAATGCGTTTCGCGGTGGCTTCTGCCGCCTCTAGGTTGAGGTCGGCGACGGCGACCCGGAACCCGGCGGCTCCCAGGGTTTCCGAGATGCCTTGGCCGATGCCCTGGGCTCCTCCAGTGACAAAGGCGACGCGGTTGCTCATGACGGTTTCTCCTTGTGACGGTTGGGTTTAGCAGCAGGACGAGGCGTTGGCGGTCGGTTTCCAGTCGATTGGTCCGGCAACGATCGAGTGACTGGTCAGTTTGCGG
Source organism: Mycobacterium zoologicum (assembly GCF_020181635.2). Lineage (NCBI taxonomy): Bacteria > Bacillati > Actinomycetota > Actinomycetes > Mycobacteriales > Mycobacteriaceae > Mycobacterium > Mycobacterium zoologicum. The sequence goes on from NZ_JAYJJS010000003.1 coordinate 267,094, forward strand.
TCGAGCACATGTTGGGCAGCGCGGGCGGCGTCGATCAGTGCGGGCAGCGACACCTCGGTGTCCACGCCCATCTCATGGAACATGCTGATCAGATCCTCCGAGGCGATGTTCCCGGTGGAGCCAGCGGGTACCGGGCAGCCGCCGAGCTCGCCGAAGCTGGACTCGAAGCTGGTGCAGCCAGCCTGTAGTGCGGCATACGCATTGGCCAATCCCTGGCCGCGGGTGTTGTGGAAGTGTGCGGTCACCTCGACGCCGGGCAGGCGTCGGATGGCGGCGGTGAAGAACTCACCGACGTATGCGGGGTTGGCCATCCCGGTGGTGTCCCCGAATCCGATCTCGGTGGCGCCTGCCGCGGCGAACTGCTCAGCGATGTCAAGAACTCGTGTCATCGGCACTCTGCCCTCGAACGGGCAGCCGTAGGAGGTCGCGATCACGGCGGCGCATCGCAAGCCCTCGTCGACGATGCGCTTAGCGATCACCTCGTTGTCGGCCATCGACTCGGCGATGGTCCGGTTCACGTTCTTTCTGTTGTGCGTCTCCGAGGCGCTGACGAAAATCGCTACTTCGGAGAAGGTTTCGCGTACCTTGAGCGCGTTGTCGAGTCCCTTGCTGTTGGGCACCAGGACCATCAGTTCGACGTCGTCGGGCACTTCGACCCCGCGCAGCACCTCGACACCATCGGACAGCTGCGGGATCACGTCGGGTCGCACAAAGCTGGCCACCTCGATGCGGCGCAGGCCGGTGCGGGCCAGCTGGTTGATCAGATGGATCTTGTCGGTGGTCGCGATGGTTTCGGGTTCGTTCTGAAACCCGTCGCGTGGACCCACCTCGCGGATGTGGACGTGTGCGGGCAAGCTGCTCACAATCTTTTCCTTTCCAGCTCGAGTTGGTCGCGGAACTCGGGGGCGGCAATCGCGCACAGCCGGCGCGCCCGCTCGGTGATGCTGCAGCCGCGCAGGTGCGCGACGCCGTATTCGGTCACGACGGTGTCGACGTCGGAGCGTGCAGTGGTGACCACCCCACCTTCAAGTGCCGGCTTGATAGTCGAGGCTCCGCGCGAGGTCGCCCGCAGCGCGATGATGGATCGCTTGCCGGTCAATGCGGCAGCCCGGGCGAAGTCGACTTGCCCGCCGACCGCGCCGACGTACACGCCGTGGGACACCTCTGCGCCCACCTGCCCGGTGAGGTCGACTTCGACTGCGAAGTTGACAGACACCAGTGATTGCAGCTGCGAAAGTATCTCCGGGCTATGCGTATAGCTGGTTGGCAGAAACCTGGCGGGCAACTCGGGCACCCGGTTATACAGCTCGGTCGAACCCAGTGCGGTGCCGGCGATGATCAGCCCGGGGTCGATCTCCTTGCACGCACCTGTCACGACGCCCTTGTCGACTAGCCGGAGTAGCCCGTCGGTGACCATGCCGGTGTGAAAGCCCAAATCCTGATGTCCGGCCAAGGCGTCGAGGATCGCAGTACCCAGCGAGCCGACTCCCAGCTGTACGGTGTCGCCGCTATCGATGAGTTCGCCGACGTTGGTGGCGATGCTCAGCTCGGTAGTACCTGGCGCCCGGGTGGGATCTTCAGTCAGCGGCCGATCGGTGGTGATCGTTGCCGCGAACCTGTCGAGCGGAATCCGTTGGGTGCCTTGCGTAGCCGGCATCCGCTGGTTGATCTCGGCGATCAGTATCGGTGTGTGCGGGATTGCGTCGGCGACGTAATCGACGCCAATTCCCAGTGAGCACCCGCCTTCGGTGTCGGGCGGTGACACTTGTAGCAGACCGACATCGCACGGTAGCCGACGCTCGGCGAACATCCGCGGTAGTGCTGAATAGTGGCAGGGCACCACGTCGAGTCGCCCGGACTTGCTGAACTCCCGAAGCTCGCCGAGCCCGCCATAGGACACTATGGACGCGTCATCGGGCATGCTGATCGCAAGCTGGTCATTCCAGCTGAGGCCGGTGAAGACCCGCAGTGGGCCGATCTGGTCGTGTTGTGCCAACAGCGCGTCGACCAGTGGACGCGGTTCGGCGGCGGCCTGGCCCCACCAGACGCCGGAGCCCGCAGTCAAGTACTGGCCGAAATCGATCATGCCGATACCCGTTGGATCAGCGTTCCCGTACCCAGCCCGCCCCCACAGCACATTGTCACCAAGCCGAGATCGGCCTCACGGCGGTCCAGCTCAGCGATCAAGGTGGCGATCAGTCGGGCCCCGGTGGCGCCGACAGCATGGCCCAACGCGATCGCTCCGCCGTTGACGTTGACCCGGTCCATGTCGGGCTGTAGCTCACGCTGCCAGGCCAGAACCACCGAGGAGAAGGCCTCATTGACCTCGAACAAGTCGACGTCATTGACGTCGAGGTTGTTTCGTTGCAATAGCTTACGGGTAGCCGGGATGGGGCCGGTCAACATGATGATCGGGTCGACGCCGACAGTGGTCTGGTCGACGATCCGGGCTCGGACCCGCAGGCCGAATTGCCGTGCGGCATCCCCGGAGCACAGCAACACACCGGCGGCGCCGTCACTGATCGGCGACGATGATCCGGCGGTGATCCGGCCGTTCTCCTTGCGAAAGACCGGCTTGAGGTTGGCCAACGTCCCTGCGGTGGTATCCGGTCGCACACATTGGTCGCTGGTGCGGACCTGACCATCAAGAGTCATCGGCACCATTTCGGCGGCGAACCTGTTGTCGGCGACGGCCTTTACGGCATGGTGGTGTGACCGAGCGGCAAATGCATCCATCTCCTCTCGGCTCAGCTGCCAGCGGTCGGCGATCAGTTCGGCGCTTTCGCCTTGGTGCACAAAGGCATAGCGGTCGCGCAGATCGACCGGCCAGGGATCGCCGTATAGTTCGGAGATCTTGGCGGGCGAGTCTATTGGGACGTGTCCCATGTTCTCCACCCCGCCGGCGATCACGACGTCGTGGGTACCCGATGCCACCAGCGCGGCCGCCATTTCCACCGCGGTTTGCGCTGATCCGCAGCGCCGGTCCAGCGTGGTGGCCGGCACCTCGGGCGGATAACCGGCCTGCAGCCAGGCGTTGCGGGCGATGTTGCGGGACTGCTCGCCGAACGGGGCGGTGCAGCCGATCACCAGATCCTCGACCATCACCGGGTCGATGCCGCTGCGGGCGATCAGTTCGATGTAGCAGGCGGCCAGCATTGCGTTGGGGTGAATATCGCGGTACCACCCGCGTTCCGGATGGGATTTTCCGGTCGGGGTGCGCACCGCTTCGGCGATGTAGACTTCACGGCCCGTCGAGGCGAAGGGGCCAGTTACCTTGCGGCCCATCAGATCACCGTCCCGCCGTCGACCGGCAGTACCTGACCGGTGATGTAAGAGGCGGCGTCGGAGGCCAGAAAGACGAATGTTGGCGCGATCTCATCCGGATAAGCCCAGCGGCCCAACGGGATTCGAGCCAGGGTCTTGGCGGCCAGCTTCTCATTGCTGCGGATGTTTTCGGTCATCGCGGTCGCGGCCAGTGGTGCGACTGCGTTTACGGTCACCGACTTACGGGCCAGCTCACGGGCGAGAGACTTGGTCAGTCCGATAATACCGGCCTTGGCGGCCGCATAGTTGGCCTGTCCGATGGTCCCGGTCAGTCCCGCGGCGGAGGTGACGTTGATGATGCGACCGGTACCGTCGCTGGCCAGATGCTCAAGCGCAGCCTGGCTGCACACGAAACTGCCGAACAGGTGGATGTCGACTATGCGGCGAAAGCTCTCCTCCGAGAGATTCTCGAACATCGCCGGGGCGATGGCGCCGGCGTTGTTCACCAGGATGTGCAGGCTGCCGCCACCAAGTTCGGCAGCGGCGGTGGCCGCTGTGCCTGCCGCGAACGAGTCGCGTACATCCAGGGCGAATGGTTTTGCGGTTCCGCCGGCCGTGGTGATCGACTCCGCGGTGGAGGCAGCGGCGTCCTTATCGATATCGGTTACCAACACCGCTGCACCAGCGGCGGCGAAGGCACGGGCGATCGCCGCGCCGACGCCACTTCCCGCACCGGTGACCAGTGCTGCACGGTTGTCGAGACGAAAGACGTCATGCTGCTTGGTCATCAGTAGCTCCTCGGGAGACCCAGGACGTGCTCGCCCAGATAGTTGAGAACCATCTCCTGACTGATCGGGGCAATGCGTGTCAACCGAGCCTCCCGGAAGTATCGGGCGACGTGGTACTCCTCGGAGTACCCCATGCCGCCGTGAGTTTGCAGTGCGCGATCGGCGGCGTCGAACCCGGCGTCGGCGCACAAGTATTTGGCCGTATTGGCTTCCCGCCCACACGGTTTGCCGTTGTCGTAGAGCCAGGTGGCCTTGCGCAGCATCAGTTCGGCGGCATCGAGGCGGGCCAGTGAGTCGGCCAGCGGAAACTGGATACCTTGGTTCTTTCCGATCGGCCTGCCGAACACCTCGCGCTCGTTACCATAGCGCACCGCGGTGCGTAGTGCGGCTCGTCCCATGCCCAGCGCCTCGGCGGCAATCAGGCACCGCTCGGGATTCAGGCCGTCGAGGATGTACCGGAAACCCTTGCCTTCCTCACCGACGCGGTCTTCGATGGGAATTTCGAGTCCGTCGATGAACAACTCGTTGGAGGACACGGCGTTTCGACCCATCTTAGGGATGGGACGGATGTCGACCTTGCTCCGGTCCAGGTCGGTGAGGAACAGGGTGAGGCCGTCGGTTTTGCGTGCGGCATCCTCGAATTTCGTGGTGCGCGTGAGCAGCAGCACTTTCTCCGATTCCAGTGCTTTGGAGATCCACACCTTGCGGCCACTGACGACGTAGTGGTCACCTTCGCGTCTGGCGAAGGTGGTGATCTTGGTGGTGTCGAGCCCCGCGCCGGGTTCGGTAACGCCGAAGCACACATGCAGGTCACCGGTGACGATGCGGGGTAGCGTGCGGGCCTTGAGCTCCTCGGAGCCGTGCACGATCACCGGATGCATGCCGAAGATCGACATGTGCATGGAGCTGGCGCCGTTCATCCCGGCGCCGCTGGCCGCCACCTCCTCCAGCAGGATCGAGGCCTCGGTGATGCCGAAACCGTGGCCGCCGTATTCCTCTGGGGTAGTGATGCCGAGCCAACCGCCCTCGGCGAACGCGTTGTAGAACTCAGTCGGAAACTCGTGGTTCTGATCCTTGGTCATCCAGTAGTGATCGTCGAACTTGCCGGCCAGCTCTGCAACGGCAGTGCGGATCGTCTGCTGATCCTCGTTCAACTCAAAGTTCACAACGCTCCCCGCTCAACGAACTGTAGGACAAATCAACCTGATGTGAGAATGATACTAATGGACAGACCAAAATGGAAGTTCAACATCTGACATGGTCGTTCCGGCCGTCGGGTCAGGCGGGCGCTGGCAGGAGCGGCAGATTCTGTGCGATGCACTCGTTCCAGGATGCTGGAGTGCCGAAGAGCACTCGGTCGAGCTTTGCCCGCTTGTAGAACAGGTGCAGGTCGTGTTCCCAGGTGTATCCGATCGCTCCGTGTAGGGTCAACGCACTGTCGGCCAGTTCGGCCCCATGTTCGGTGACCTGCGCCTTCGCCACAGCCGCGTGTGTTGCATGCTCGGGCTGACCTTCCTCGGTTGATTGTGCCGCGTAGTAGACGATCGACATCGAGGATTCCACGGTGACCAGCATCTGTGCCGCGGCGTGTTTGACGGCTTGGAACGAGCCGATCGGGTGCCCGAACTGCTGACGCTGTTTGCTGTACTCGACGGCCAACTGCAGCATCCGTTCGCAAGCTCCGAGAGCGTCGGCGGCTGTCAGAACCGCTGCCCTGGCGGCGATCTCGCCAAGCGCCGCGTCGGGGCCGATGTCCAGCCGGCGCGCCGTGACGTCGTCAAGAACGACGTCGGCGACATCGCGTGAACGGTCCAGCAGCGGCCTCGGGCGCAGCTGGACGCCGCCGTCCGTGCTGTCCACCAGCCACAGCGACGTGGTGTGGCCGTCCTGGACCGGGACCAGGAGCCGCTGTGACCGGCCGGCGCCCAGAACGCAGGGGATCCGTCCGTGTAGCCGATCGGCGGCTATGCGTACCGAAGTTGTCGCCGACGGGATCTGGTCGGCGCGCACGGCCAACGCGGTCACCTCGCCGGACTCTATGGCGGCGCGTACCAGCGCTGGTTCGCCGGCCAGGGCAGGCAGGATGATCGCCGACTGCAGCCAGCTTGTCGACGGTGCCGCTGCTCGGCCCAGCTCACGGGCGGTGAGAGCTAGCTCCAGCAGGCCGCCGCCCTGGCCGCCGAGGTCATCGTCAAAGCCGACGCCGGCCCACCCTTCGCTGACGAAGATGTTCTCGAAGCCGGTGGAATCGCCGGCTTCCCAGCAGCTGCGGACCGTTGTCGAGTTCGCGCGTTCGCCGAGCCACTCGCGCAGCGAGGTGGTGAACAGTTCCTGTTCTTCGGAAAGCTCCCAATGCATCGCCATCTCTCCTGCCGCCGATCGGCCGTGATCGGGCTCCGTGCCCGGGACGACCGAGGATAGATAATGGTATCTTCGGTCTGACCATAAACCAAGAGGGGCATGCGATGGAACCAGCGGCAGCCAAACCCTCGCGATCCGACCTCAGGCTGAGCCCTGTGGACGTCCCGAAATCCTCCGACGTCCTCGCCGGGGAGCTCCGGGAGCGAATCCTCAACGGCGAACTCGCCGAGGGCATTGCGCTGCCGGCGGAGCGTGAGCTGGTTAAGCAAACGCAGATGAGCCGGGCCACCGTGCGTGAAGCACTGCGCATCCTGGAAGTGCAGAACCTGGTTCGGGTGAAACCGGGTCGGGCGGGCGGCGCCTTCGTGCAGCGACCGACCACCACGTCGATGGTCAACTCCGTCACCATGCTGATCAGGGGGCAGCACATCAAACTCGGTGACCTGATGGAGGCCAGGGAGGCATTGGAGCCGTGCTGCGCCGAGCTTGCCGCCCGCAACCGCACCGACGAGGACCTCGCTGAACTTGACCGAGCCAACCGGGCGATCGCTGACCCGGCGGCTGACCTCGCACAATTCCTGCAGGCCAACCTGGACTGGCACGTCGGTGTGACGATAGCCAGCCACAATGAGCTGTTGATGGGATTCATGCTCGCTCTGTCCAAAGCCATCTACACCGGTACCGAGAACGCCGCGTTCATCGACTCCGAGATCCGCGCGGCCACGGCCAAGGCGCACCGGGCGATAACAGAAGCGATTCGGGGGCGCGACGACGCAGCGGCGGCACGGCGCATGTGCCGACACGTACACCGCTACGCCGACGAGTTGGCCGAATCGGGTCAACACGATGCCGTCGTGGTCCGATAGCTTGTCGGGATCCCGATGCTGAGTGGGTTTGCCGCAGCTGACGGCAACCTCGACCGCCTGCCTCGAAAGGGGGACCATATTGGGCCCTGTTGAAGGAGGCGCGCGCAAGCCGGATCGGTGATGCTGACGACGTGATAGAGGCCACACCGGTGCGGTCAGATTTCGAAACCGCTCGGCTGGGCGAATGCAGATTCGTCTCGCCGTTCCGAGCAAGCCGTTTCATTGATACGGAGAAACGGCTGTTGTTTCGCAACGACGTCGATGAGCTGCGGGCTCAACTGGATGCCGATGTCGAACCGCCTTCTTTCGAACTGGCGGGACCCAGGGAGAGGATCTACTTCGATCCGGCCGAACTGAGGTGCGGGATCGTAACGTGTGGCGGACTCTGCCCCGGTCTGAACGATGTCATCCGTTCTATCGTGTTCTGCCTACGCGAAAACTACGGTGTCCCGACGACGTACGGGTTCCGGTTCGGCTATGAAGGCTTGATAGAGCGCGATGCACTGGCGCCGATCGAATTGACGCCCCGTCGAGTGAGTCAGATCCACGAAATCGGCGGTACGGTACTGGGCTCGTCCCGCGGACCGCAACCTGTCGATGAGATCGTCGACACGCTTGAGCGGTTCGGGATCCAGTTGTTGTTCACGATCGGTGGTGACGGGACATTACGGGGTTCGCACGCGATAGTTCAGGAGATACGGCGACGGGGACTGGCGATCGCAGTTGTAGGTGTACCGAAAACCATTGATAACGATATCTCTTTCATCGACATGTCTTTCGGCTTCGACACCGCCGTCGAAGCGGCTCGCCAGGCGACGCGCGCAGCTCACGTGGAGGCCTCATGCGCACGGTCCGGCATCGGCTTGGTCAAATTGATGGGCCGCGATTCGGGGTTCATCGCCAGCTTTGCGACGCTCGCCGACACCCAGGTCGGTCTGTGCCTCATCCCGGAAGTCCCGTTCAGCATTGATGACGTCGTCCGCATCGCGGAACGGCGCATCGAGCGAGACGGTTCCGTGGTGATCGTTGTCGCCGAGGGTGCCGGTCAACACCTGCTTGCCGAAGTGGCCGAGTGCGATGCCTCCGGAAACCGCCGCTACGCCGATATCGGCCTCTATTTGAGAGATCAGATCAAGGATGCTTTTCGATCGGGAGGAAGTTCGGTGAACATCAAGTACATCGATCCGAGTTACATGATTCGCAGTCTCCCCGCCAATGCCAGGGACGGAAACTTCTGTCTCCGTTTGGGACATGCGGCCGTGCATGCGGGTATGGCGGGTCACACGGACACCGTCGTCGGTTCCTGGCGGCGCCGTTTAACTCATGTCCCGATCCCCTTGGCGGTCTCGTCACCAAAGCGGGTCGATATCGACGGATACCTCTGGCAGACGGTCCTTGCGGTGACTGGTCAGTACACCGATCTGATCGGCGCGGCCGGCAAGAAGTGAACGGCATGGTGCCTACGCAGCGTGAACTGAATGTCGTTGTCCTGGGCGGCGGTTCCTGGGGCACCACCGTTGCCTCCATCTGCGCGCGGCGCGGTCCGACGCTGCAGTGGGTGCGCTCGGCGGAGACCGCCGCTGACATCAACGACAATCATCGGAACAGCCGCTATCTGGGCGATACCGCTGTGCTGTCGGACACGCTGCGTGCCACCACCGACTTCTCCGAGGCTGCGAGTCGCGCCGACGTCATCGTGATGGCGGTGCCGTCCCACGGGTTCCGCGGGGTACTGATCGAGCTGGCCGCCGATTTGCGGGCGTGGGTACCGGTGGTGTCGCTGGTGAAGGGCCTGGAGCAGGGCACCAACATGCGGATGAGTCAGATCGTCGAGGAGGTGCTGCCCGGGCATCCGGCCGGCATCCTGGCCGGGCCCAATATCGCCCGCGAGGTCGGCGAGGGGTATGCGGCGGCGGCGGTGCTGGCAATGCCCGACCAGCACATGGCCGCCAACTTGGCCGGATTGTTCCGCACCAGGCGGTTTCGGACCTACACCACCGATGATGTGGTGGGGGTGGAAATGGCCGGAGCGCTGAAGAATGTGTATGCGATAGCCGTCGGCATGGGCTACTCACTGGGCATCGGCGAGAATACCCGCGCCCTGGTGATGGCCCGCGCGGTGCGCGAGATGTCCAAGCTCGGCGAGGCCATGGGCGGCCACCGAGACACCTTCTCCGGACTGGCAGGGATGGGTGATCTGATAGTCACCTGCACTAGTCAGCGCAGCCGCAACCGGCACGTCGGCGAACAACTCGGCACCGGTAAGAGCATTGAGGACATCATCACGGCGATGAACCAAGTCGCCGAGGGTGTCAAGGCCGTCAGTGTGGTGATGGAGTTCGCTAAAAAATACGGGCTGAACATGCCGATTGCCCGCCAGGTGGACTCCGTCATCAACCACGGGGCCACCGTCGAAGACGCCTACCGCGGCCTCGGCGCGGAGCAACCGGGGCACGAGATCCATGGAGTCGGGTTCTAAGCGGCCAATCTCGGGTTGCCCCAAGGGGAGAACAAAGTGTGCTCGTCCGAGGGATGTCCGCGGTCGCTGAGTCCGCAATGCTGAGGCTATCTGATCGACCGTGAGGCGGATTCGGGCTATCGGTGTGGCTGATGGGCTGCGAAAGGAGTTGGTTCTGGTGGCCAATGGGTGCCGGGTGCGGAGTCTCTTGATTCGCAGCGGTACCGACGGTGCTGCCGTCGGTGGCCTGAACGGTTAGACGCATGCAACTGGTTACCGTCGACGAAGCTCGGCCCAGGCGGCTGCCCGGCGCCGAGGGCGTGTGGGTGTTCCTCGGCGCGGATTCGGTGATCTTCGCGATCCTGTTCCTGACTTTCATGCAGGATCGGCAGCGAAACCCCGCGATGTTCGACGCAGCTCGGCAGACGCTCAACATGAACTTGGGTGGAATCGACACACTGATCCTGCTGACCAGCTCCTGTGCGGTCGCCCTTGCGGTGCAAGCCATTAAGCGTGACCTCATCGCTCACGCATCGCGCTACCTGCTGGTAGGCGTGCTCACCGGAGTCATGTTCGTGATTTCCAAATCGATTGAGTACACCCAGAAATTGACTCACGGCATCACCCCGGCGACTGACACCTTCTACATGTGGTACTTCACGCTGACCGGCATCCACCTCACGCACGTGCTACTGGGAACCAGCCTGCTGACCTACGTCTGGGTCAACTCCCGGCGCGGTTTCTACGACAGCGCGCGTCGCCTGGTCCCGGAGTCCGTGGCGTCGTTCTGGCATCTGGTCGACTACTTGTGGATCGTGCTGTTCCCCGAGCAATGATCAGAACCTGTGGATGACCCTCGGTGGGGCGGCATGAAAGTGGGCG